>JANNWE010000337.1:0-3962 GCA_031414675.1 Cytophagaceae bacterium | reverse complement strand
GGCTAAAGTGAAATTAGCTGCTAAGTCGGCGAAATCCTGAGCTCAAATATTGACCAATTGGCAAATAATGGACAGCGATTTAAGCAGTTTTACGTTAAATGACCTTGTTCTCCTAGATTGGAAAGCTTTCTAGCTGGCTTGAAAGCACATCATACAGGCATCCGAAATCTGGCAAAGGACCCAGAATAACCGGAGGAAAATCAAGAGTAATGGCAAGTTATCAGGATTTCTTGAATCGTAAATGGGTTACAATTACCAAGGCCCTCAAAACCAAAGCTTAGCATACTTTCATGACAGGCAAGTGGCAAGAAAATACCTCCAATCTGTTGCTGAAATCAATCAAGAGCAGAATGATTAGGCAAAAAGGTGTTTTGTACTACCAAAAAAATGAAAAGTGATTAAAATTACTCACTCAGAGAATCGATTTTTTGCATCAGCGTCTGCCTTTCCTTTTGGTATTGAACCAGGGGAATGTATTTTCATCAATAGTTGTTTCATTTGCTCTACTACTTTCGTATAGCGAAGGTCGGAGGCAAGATTATGCAACTCTTTAGGGTCAGTTTCTTCGTTGTAAAGTTCTGTCCCTTCTGTCCCAAAACCCCATTCGGTGTATCGCCAGAGGTGTGTACGCACACTATGCCCAGGTACATCTCCACGATTTATTTGAGTGTAAGCAGGTCTATCCCAGTCAGTTTTAGGGTTTTTAAGCAAAGATACCAAGCTTGTACCATCAAGATTTTCGGGAGCCTTTAAGCCAGCTAAATCTGCCAAAGTAGGGTAAATATCAACGAGTTCAACAGTTTTCCGACAATATTGACCTTGATTTTGTATGCCCGGTACCGATATTATCATGGGTACTTTTGCAGATTCTTCAAATAAACTCTGCTTAAACCAAAGCCCATGTTCGCCCAAATGATAACCATGATCGCTCCAAAAAACTACGATTGTATTATTACTCAAACCCTCTTTTTCAAGTGCATCAAGTAACCTTCCAATTTGAGAATCTACAAAAGAAATAGCGGCATAATAAGCTAATTTACATTCCAAAGCCTGCTTATTTGTTAAACCAAAGTTAGGAAAAGGCTTAGTTGAACCCAAAGCGTGTGTTGGATAAAGCGTTTGTATTTTTTCTGAAAGTACTGGAAGGGTTATATCAGCAGGATTATAAAGATCAAAATATTTTTTAGGAGCAATCCAAGGTGTATGTGGACGGTAAAAGCCCGCAGCTATAAAAAAAGGCTTGTTCTTGTTTTCTTTTAGCAAACGGATTGCTTCATCTGCTACTTTCCCATCGGTATGCTCTTGGTCAGTGCCTTTTGAATCGGAATAATATGCCATAGAAGCCCCTAAACCTTTGTTTTGAGGGGTATAATTCGTAACATCTGGTTCTAAGGAAGTTTTATCTAAACCTGCAGGATTGATTCTTACAGACCAAGAAACACGGTCATCGAGGCTGTTGGTTCCAATATCTCCCGGATTGCCATAATGATAGATTTTGCCAACTCTTGCCACATGATAACCATTATTTTTGAACAATTGAGGCAAGGTAACAATATCAGGCAATTCCTGTCTGAAATGATATTGAAGATCCATTACTTTGGTTTTGTTTGGTCGCAAACCAGTTAGCAATGAAGATCGACTGGGGCTACACCAAGGCATTTGGCAATAGGCTTTTTCAAAAGTCATGCCCTTTGAAGCCAATCGGTCAATAGATGGCGATTTGACCAAAGAATGCCCATACACACCCAAATCATTGTTCATGTCATCAACTGAAATGAACAGGATATTCATTTTCTTTTTTTGAGCATGAATTGTAGATGGACTTAAAAATATTAAAATAAATAAGCCAAAGAACATTTTGAGATTTTTAGATTTCAATACTCCATTTTTTTTCATGAGCATTCCATTTTTATGACGTTAGTTTTTATTCTAAATCGGATACCATTTCCCCTCGATTGAAGGAATAATTTATTGAATAAGGGAATATTTAGAAAGATAAGACTATCTGAGATAAAAATCATTATTCTGGTATTCTTTTATTCCTCACCCAAAACCATAAAGGCGGCACCAAACTTTACAGGATAGAACCTTGGTAGCCAGTGGGCATTTGTGGAGCATTTTCATTCCATTTTAATATTTGATACTTGTGGCTGGCCAAATAAAACTTTTCTTAGACTTTAATTCTTTCTTGCTCATAGATAGTTTGATTTTTACGTCAACCTATTTTAGGCAGGCACAAAAAGATAACAAATAACCGACTTAGTTGTGATTTACTTTCGTCCGGGATGCTGTATCCGTCCGCCGCGACCCCGGTTGATATTCTGATATTTACAACAACAGACCGGATTCTCTTTAATTAAACCGGCATTCTTATTTGAAAAATTTATAAATCCTGCAGCCCTCATCCCCACCGCACAGGACACATTAAACAGCAGGGTAAAAACAAAAGGGTAAACTTTTTCATTAAAACAAATTAATCAAAGGCAGCAGACAACAAAACAGAAAATTAAAATCAGGAATGACATTCCATTAAAAAATTAAGAAGCAGTTAAATTTTAAATACTTCTTAACAAGAAAAAATTTTTAATCTGCCAATTTAAGGAAGCAAGGCTGCAGTTTGTTCTGCCGAGGTTACTCCGGGAGCAAGCTCAATAACCTTAAGATTGCGGTAGAAAATTTGAGCACCTTCAGATTCAAGGCAGAGATATCCCTTCTTTTGAGTGGATTTGCTTATTCCATTTACAAATTTGCCATTTACAGAGAGTTTGATCACACCGTCAACACAAACAACATCATAGGTATTCCATTCACCTTTGCCTTTCACACGGTTTTCAATCGACTTGCTTCTGTCGCCACGTGGATTATCCGCAACTGTTTTTACCCCCTGTACACCAAAAAGTTCGCCATGAACATAAGCAATTGGAGGTTTTACTCCATTTCTTATGTTCAGATCTACCCACTCAAGATCAAGCATTTGAATTTCTACTCCATCAGGAAGCGGATTTGTACCTACTGGTTTAGCACCACTCCATGCAAATACTCCTGAATTACCTCCTGCCTCCGTGTGCTTCCACTCCACATGCAGAATAAAATTTTCATATTGCTTTTCAGAACGAATAACCCCGATTGGTAAGCCGGTATTTGAAAGTGTTCCATCATTCATCAATTTCCAGGTTTCTTTTGTTGTGTTGACATTCACCCATTTCAGTTTACTTTCCTTTGTTTTTGATTTGGAAAGTACAGCATCCATATTGGTTGAGGTACCAAACTCAAACAAAGTTTCCTGAGAGTAAGATAAGTGGCTGTTAATTAGCAGAATACTAAGGAAAGTCAGTCCTTTTTTAATAAGGTTATTCATATTTTATTTTTTCAGTTCTAAAATCATTTTATTATTCTTTTTGCTTTTGGTTTCAACCCTGCAAAAACGCAGATTCTTATAAATTATTGACAATTCGAATTATTCCATTCTTAATAAAAGGCTCGTTGAAATTAATTAATAATCCAAGCTTGATCCCTGTCACTTTTAAATAAGTCAGCAATTGCTTAGGATGAACTGGCACAATTGTTTCGACTGATTTCAATTCAACAATGTCTTTGCTCTTTACAATTAAATCTGCTCTTATCCCAATATCCATTTTCAACTTGTCCCAAATTATTGGAATAATCTGTTGTCTTTCAACATGCAATCCCTGTTTGCTTAGCTCATAATACATTATTTCTTCCTACACTGATTCGAGTAAACGCGACCCCGGTTGATATTCTGATATTTACAACAACGCACCATTTGTGTTAAGTTCCCAAGCTCCAGTTGTGATTTGCTTTCGTCCGGGATGCCGTATCCGTCGGACGCGACCCCAGTTGATATTCTGATATTTACAACAACTTTTTGAACCAAGTGCAGGAAATGGCTTATGTTGTGATTTGCTTTCGTTTGGGTTGCCGTACCAGTGGGATGCGACCCC
>JANNWE010000336.1:0-3189 GCA_031414675.1 Cytophagaceae bacterium | reverse complement strand
ATCCCGCTTCCGTTGTTTGTAAGCTCTCTTGGCACAGGTATCTGAGCAAAACTGTGTAACAGTAGCCTTGGCGGTAAACCGGTTACCGCAGTGCTGACAAGTTTTTTGAAGACGAATGTTGCTGCTCATTTTGTTGCCTGTTGTTGCTACATGTAGCAGATTGTAGCTGTATGTAGCATGTTCTCTCCCGAGTGTTGCCTGATTTGTGGGCAACAAATCTGGGCAACAATCAGGCAACAAATATAGGTAAAAAAGTGGAGTTGGGCAACAAATAAAGGAAAGATAAATCAGCTAAAAGCTAACAATAACAGGCATTTACGAAACAAAGGAAAGATAGTTACTTTCCGATACAAAATTTTCCAAAAATATTAGCTAAAAGATCATTAGAAGTGATGGCCCCTGTAATTTCACCCAAATGATGCAGCGAAAGCCGAATATCTTGTGCTAAAAAATCACCAGTAATTCCTAATTCTAAACCATTTAAAACTTCGGTTAACGCCTCATTTGCTTTAGAAAGATGTTCAAAATGACGTAGGTTGGTAATTGTAGTATCTTGAGAATTTAAATTATTTACATTTCTTATTAATTCCTCTTTTAATTTTTCAATCCCTACATCATTTTTTGCTGAAATTTGAATGGCACTTTCAACTGAATATTCCTGATTTTCTTGAATATCTATTTTATTTTGAACCCAAATAATAACTTTTCTATGGTCAAGTTCCTTAGCCAAATCGTCTAAAAATGCTTTGCTTTTTGCAGAATCAAACAAAAAAAGCACAATCTGAGCAGAGATCATGGCTTTTTTTGAACGTTCAATTCCCATAGATTCAATAAGGTCTTTAGTTTCTCTGATTCCTGCTGTGTCAATAAACCTAAATTTTCTTCCTTCAATAAATAGCACATCCTCAATTATATCTCTTGTAGTACCGGCAATGGAGGTTACAATGGCTTTTTCTTCATTTAATAACACATTAAGTAAGGTAGACTTACCAGCGTTCGGAGCTCCTATAATTGCTACTGGCACACCTTCTTTTATTGCATTTCCACTTTCGAAAGAATCAATTAATGGCATTATTTGATTTTGAATAGAATTAATCAAAGTTTTAAGATCCTCTCTATTTGCAAATTCGACGTCTTCCTCTCCAAAATCCAATTCTAATTCAACCAAACTAGCAAAATGAATTAACTCTTCTCTTAAAATAGCCAACTTTTTTGAAAAGCCACCTTTTAATTGATGTATTGCAATTTGATGGGCTGCCGAAGAATCAGCAGCGATTAAATCTGCCACTGCTTCGGCTTGGGCCAAATCAAATTGTCCGTTTAAAAAAGCTCTTTGTGTAAATTCACCAGCTTGAGCCATTTTACATCCATTTTTTACCAAAAGCTTCAAAACATATCTTACAATGTATTCACTTCCATGAGTCGATATTTCAACAGAATCTTCTTTAGTGAATGAATGTGGAGCTTTGAACACACTTACTAAAACTTCATCAACTATTTGTTTACCATCCATTATCCTTCCAAAATGAATCGTATTAGGGTCGGCAATGGATAGATTTTTGCCTTTAAAAATTTTATTAACTATTTCGAAAGTATGCTCTCCTGATACGCGTATTAAAGCCAAAGCACCTATACCTTGAGGTGTAGCCAATGCACAAATGGTTTCTTTTTGAATCAATTTTCTAAATTTATTTAGACAAAATTAATGTTTTAAGATTAGTATTTTTTTGAAATCATAAAATCTTAATTGACTTTGGCTTATTTTCGATTATTTTTGAATTTTAATTAAATAGATTTTAGGCACTATATGCTTTTTAATTCTCTACAATTTGTTTTTTTCTTTATTGTTGTCAGCTTACTCTATTTTTCATTAAGGCATAGGGGTAAAATTTGGCTCTTACTTCTTGCTTCCTGTTATTTTTATTTGGCTTTTAAGCCCATTTTTATCTTAGTTTTATTGGTAACAATTCTGGTAGATTATTTTGCTGGAATATGGATAAGTAAAGCTGAAGGAAGAAACAGGAAGTTGTTATTGATAGTAAGTTTGATTTCCAATATTGGCTTTTTAGCATTTTTTAAATATTATAATTTTATAAATCAAAATATATCTATTGCCTTGAGTCTGATTGGAATAGAAAATCCCATGCCTAATTATCCTTATGACTTACCTATAGGTTTGTCTTTTCATACCTTTCAAGCGATGAGTTATACCATAGAAGTTTACAGAAAAAATCAAAAGCCTGAAAAAGATTTTATTATTTATTCTTTGTATGTTATGTTTTATCCACAATTAGTGGCAGGCCCGATCGAACGACCTCAAAATTTACTCCCTCAGTTTCATTCTCATTTTAAGTTTGATTTTGAAAAATTAAAGTCTGGATTAATGTTAATGGCTTGGGGGATGTTTAAAAAAGTTGTCATTGCGGATAGGTTTTCACTTATGGTAAACTATTGTTACGATAACCCTTTAGATCACAGTGGATTAACTCTATTAATTGCTACCTTATTTTTTTCTATTCAAATTTATTGTGACTTTTCAGGATATTCCGATATTGCTATTGGTGCAGCTAGAATAATGGGTTTTGACTTAATGAAAAATTTTGATGCCCCTTATTTGTCTAAAAGTATTTCCGAGTTTTGGCGAAAATGGCACATTTCATTATCTACTTGGTTTAAAGATTACCTATTTATTCCCTTAGGAGGAAGCCGAGTTGGTATTTGGAGGCTCTGTATTAATTATTTGATAGTATTTATTATTAGTGGTTTATGGCATGGAGCCGCTTGGACTTTCATTGTTTGGGGTTCTTTACACGGTTTATACTTAGTTTTTGGTATGCTTAGAAAACGATATTCTCCCATAAAGCTTCCTGAAATTCCTCTATTGTCTATATTTTCCACCTTCCTTTTAGTAATGTTTGCTTGGGTATTTTTTAGGGCAAAAGGAATTTATAATTCTAAAATTATACTTTCAAAAATTTTTACATTGAAGTTTTCTGAAGGATTTAGTCTTCCATTTGATATGAATGAGTTTATTTTTTGTTGGTTTTTATTAATAGTTCTTTTTTTGAAAGACATTTTTATCAAAGATATTTCAACTAAAAACACAGCTGAATTCTATTTTAAATTTGTTGGTTTAGCTTTAATTTGTTATTTCTTTGGAATTTTTTCTTCTAATCAATTCATTTATTT
>JANNWE010000335.1:0-6509 GCA_031414675.1 Cytophagaceae bacterium | reverse complement strand
CTAGCTTCAAGAAGTTCATGTGTTCTCAATAGACCCACATATTCCCCTTGTTCTGTTCCAATAAGGTTTTGACCTCCATCTCCTCTAGTCATAGCCCTATAGGCGGTTCTGACTTTTTTTTCTTTTGAAAGCCAAGCTATCAATAATGTATTCTCATCGTCTGGATGTGCAGCTAGGTACAAGGCATTACCGAGTGTATTTAACTTTTGAATTCCATGTAATATTTCACTACTAGTTAAAGCCTTTTGTTGTGCAAATGTGTTTGCCGAACAATAAAAAAATAGAATTAGTAGCCAATTTTTTTTCATATTTTTGTAGTTCCAATCGATACTCATGAGGTTTGTTATAGTTTTATTTCTTTGTTTTTTTTGCACATTTATTGGTTACAGCCAAGAAAGGAAAGTTCAATATCTTGAAAATGAAATTTATTTAAAAGTAAAACCTTCTTTTTCTAACAAAATTAATGATTAAAATGGAGTTACTGATATAAAAACAGAATTGCCATTTTTAGAAAATTTAATTCTTTCAAATTAAAGTTTCCATTCAAAAAATTGAAAAGTCATTTTTTTTCGCTCAAAAATAAGGATTTTAAAAGTGTTTTTAAGTTAAAAATTTTAGAAACTGAGAATATTGATGAAATTATAGAAAAGTTAAAGGCACAAGGATCAAATGAATACGTTGAGAAAGTTCCTGCAAGATTTATTATAATTGGTTATAAAAACGGAACTACTTTTTCCGCAAGAATTGGCAATTGCCCAAATTAATTTGTAATTAAATTGCCATTTTTCCATAAAAACGGAGTTTCCATATTTTATTTTTTTTTGATTTAATTGAACAATACTTTTTTTTTGTGTCTTTGAAAGCCTATTTTTGCAAAATTTTTAATTTTAAACCTTTATTTAAATATAAACTTTTATGAGTTCAATAGTTTATTTAGTTCCTCTTTTTGGACTGATTGGCCTGATTTACACTGCGATTAAATTCAACTGGGTAGCTCGCCAAGATGCTGGAGATGAAAACATGCAACGTTTGGCAGGTTATATAGCTGACGGAGCAATAGCATTTTTAAAAGCCGAATGGAAAGTTTTAGCAATGTTTGCAATTCCTACAGCTATTATTTTAGGATGGTTAGGCATGCAGACTGGAACCCCTGAAAATCCAATTCATTCCTCTCCAATTATTGCAATCGCATTTTTAATTGGGGCTATTTTTTCAGCATTTGCTGGCTATGTTGGTATGAAAGTAGCAACAAAAGCAAATGTTAGGACAGCCCATGCAGCTAGAACTTCGCTTGCTAAAGCATTAAGCGTTTCATTTACAGGAGGTTCTGTAATGGGAATGGGAGTAGCAGGTTTGGCTATTTTAGGACTTGGAGGCTTATTTATTTTGTTTTATAACATTTTTGCGCAAGGCAAAGAGTTAACTTCTATGGAAATGAGAACGGCTATTGAAGTTTTGGCTGGTTTTTCTCTTGGAGCCGAATCTATTGCCTTATTTGCTCGTGTGGGTGGAGGTATTTATACAAAAGCTGCAGACGTTGGTGCTGACTTGGTTGGAAAAGTTGAAGCAGGTATTCCAGAAGACGACGTTCGTAACCCCGCAACAATTGCAGACAATGTGGGTGATAACGTTGGTGACGTAGCAGGGATGGGAGCTGACTTGTTTGGGTCGTATGTAGCCACTATTTTAGCCACCATGGTATTAGGTCAAGAAATTAAAGTAGAAGATAATTTTGGTGGTTTTTCACCCATATTGTTGCCCATGTTAATTGCTGGTGTTGGATTAATAGCTTCTATGGTCAGTACGTTTTTTGTTCGTATAAAAGGCGAAGAATCTTCTGTTCAAAATGCATTAAATATTGGAAACTGGATGTCTATCATCATAACTTTGGTGGCTTCGTTTTTCTTAGTTAAAGAAATTTTACCGGAGACTTTAAGTCTAAGAGGAACAGTTTTTACTTCAATGGATGTATTTTATGCAATAGTTGTTGGCTTAATTGTGGGCACATTAATGTCTATCATTACAGAATACTACACTGCTATGGGAAAACGTCCAGTTCAATCTATTATCGATAAATCAGGCACTGGACATGCCACTAACATTATTGGTGGTTTAGCAGTAGGGATGGAATCTACAGTATTACCAATTTTAGTATTGGCTGCTGGTATAATTTTTTCTTATGCGTTTGCAGGAATTTATGGCGTTTCAATTGCTGCTGCTGGAATGATGGCAACTACTGCAATGCAATTAGCAATTGACGCTTTTGGTCCAATTGCTGATAATGCGGGTGGAATAGCTGAAATGTCTCAATTACCACCAGAAGTTCGTGAAAGAACCGATAATTTAGATGCAGTTGGAAACACAACCGCGGCTACCGGTAAAGGTTTTGCTATTGCTTCAGCTGCCCTTACTTCTTTAGCTTTGTTTGCTGCATTCGTTGGGATTTCAGGTATTTCCTCAATAGATATTTACAAAGCTCCAGTTTTGGCAGGGCTTTTTGTTGGGGGAATGATTCCTTTTATTTTTAGTGCATTGTGTATTTCTGCAGTTGGTAAAGCGGCCATGGAAATGGTAAACGAGGTTCGTCGTCAATTTAGAGAAATTCCGGGTATTATGGAATACAAGGCTCAGCCAGAATATGAAAAATGTGTGGAGATTTCGACTAAAGCTTCCATCAAAGAAATGATGTTACCGGGTGCCATTGCATTACTAACGCCAGTTTTAGTGGGTTTCGGATTTAAAGGTGTATTTGCAGAAACCTCATCTCCAGAAATATTAGGTGGTTTGTTGGCTGGTGTTACGGTTTCGGGTGTATTAATGGGAATATTCCAATCTAATGCAGGTGGAGCTTGGGATAATGCTAAGAAATCTTTTGAAAAAGGAGTATTAATTGATGGTGTTCAGTATAAAAAAGGATCAGAGCCTCATAAAGCTGCTGTAACTGGAGATACCGTTGGAGATCCATTCAAAGATACCTCAGGGCCTTCTATGAATATTCTAATTAAGTTAATGTCTATAGTATCTCTAGTTATTGCCCCATATATTGCGGTTCATACTACTTCAGAGACAGTAATTGAGCCAATTGAAATTGGTACGGAAGCGGCTAATTTAACCACAGAATTATCTACAGGTGTTAGTCTTTCATTTGCTAAAGGAGGAATTGAAGATCAATTGATTAATTTCATTAAAGACGACGCAAAGTTGGCTGGCAAAGATAATTGGTTTAATTTTTCTGCATTAAATTTTAATGAAGGAAGTTCGGTTTTAGATTCAACCTCTACAAATGAGGTAAAAAATATTTCTGAAATTTTGAAAGCTTTTCCAACTGTTGAAATCAAAGTAGGGGGCTATACTGATAATACGGGAAATGCGGCTGCTAATTTGAAACTGTCTGGCGAAAGAGCCGCATCTGTTAAATCAAAACTAATTGAAATGGGAGCAGACAATGGTCGTATTGAATCAGAAGGGTATGGTCAACAACATCCAGTAGCTTCAAATGATTCGGAAGAAGGTAGGTCTTTAAATCGTAGAATTGCGGTTAGCGTAAGAGAAAAGTAAAAATTTTTAGTTTAGTTTGATAAAGGAAAGACTGTCAATTATGGCAGTCTTTTTTAGTTTTATTGATATCCTTTTATTATCATTTCTAATCTTATTGCGATTTTAAGTTTTAAGAAATTTGGCATAACGATGGTTTCCGATTTGGTATTTGAATAAAAAATGGCAAGAAGAATTTTATTACAATATTTACTTATTTTTAACCCCAAACAGACAGAAATAAATAATGATAAAAATTTGAAAAGATTTAACTTGTCTATTTTTTTCACCATTTATTTATATATTTGAATTCAACCTAAAAATTAAAATTATGATTTTCGCAATAAATATATTTTTTGCTTTTATTTTTTCTCTAAATATTTTTCCAGGAAACGGAGTTATTACACCAACACCTGTACATAAATATTTATATGTGGCAGTACCCGGCATAAGAAACTATCTAGATTATGGTGGTCATGGAATTGTAGTTTATGATATTGAAAACAATTATAAATTTGTAAAACGCATTCCTACTCAAGGGCTAGGACCAGATGGAAAGCCATCAAATGTGAAAGGGATTTGTGTAAGTACTTCATTGCAAAGTATTTATGTGACTACCATTCTTTCCATCCAAAGAATAGATATAAAGACTGAAAAAGTACTGTGGGAGAAATTTTTACCTGAAGGTTTTGACAGAATTGAAATTTCACCAGACGGTTTCACTATTTATGCACCATCATTTGAGAAAGATCTTTGGAATATTATAAATGCCAAAACAGGAGAAATAATAGATAAAATCACTCCTAAATCTGCCGCTCATAATACTATTTATGGAGCAAATGGTAAAGAAGTATATTTAGCAGGTTTGAAATCTCCATATTTAACAGTGGTAAACCCTAAAAAGATAAAAGAAACCCATCAAATAGGGCCGTTTTCGAATTTTATCAGACCTTTTACTGTAAATGGGAAACAAACGCTAGTATATGTAAATGTTAACGAGCTTTTAGGGTTTGAAATTGGAGACTTAAGAACTGGGAAAATGTTATATTCTGTCCAAGTAAAAGGGTTCCAAAAAGGAGAAATAAAACGACACGGTTGCCCTAGCCACGGTATTGGCCTCACTCCAAATGAAGAGGAAGTTTGGGTTGTGGATGGAGCTAATTCAGCTGTTCATGTTTTTGATAATACGAAATTGCCACCCATTCAAAAAGAGACTATTACTTTAAGAGACCAACCCGGTTGGATTACTTTTACCCTAGATGGCAAGTCAGCTATACTTTCAACAGGTGAAATTATAGATACCAAAACAAAAAAGATAAGTGCTACACTTCAAGATGAAAATGGCAAAAATTTATCCAGTGAAAAAGTAGTTGAAATTCATATTTCTAACCAAAAGGCAATAAAAAATGGTAGCCAGTTTGGAGTGGGAAGGCTATATTAGTTCTTTTTATTATTAAGAAAATGCGAATTTCAGATAAACTGGAATGGAAGTTTTGAAAGTAAAATATTAGATTAAGATTTAAATAAACACTATGGAAAGTTGGCAAATTAAAAACGATGCAATTTTGGCGGGATTATTTTTAATGCTTTTGGCTGGATTATTTTACAGTTCAGAATCAAAACATAATTTTTGGAAAAGAATATATGGAATTGTGCCCCCACTTTTGTTTTGTTATTTGATTCCCGGCTTTTTAAATAGTTTTCATATAATTAATGGTGAATCTTCTGGTTTATATAGTTTTTCTACAAAGTATCTACTTCCTTCCTCATTGATTTTGCTTTTATCTACTGCAAATTTAAAGGCTATATTTGGATTAGGGAACAAGGCTCTTATTACTTTTTTTGCGGGCTCAATTGGTATTATTTTAGGAGGACCTATTGCCTTAAAGATAGTGAGTTTATGCTCGGATTTATTTCGTCAAGCAGCTATTGATGGGGAATATTGGAAAGGATTAGTAACTATAACAGGCTCATGGATTGGAGGGAGTAGTAGCCAGTTGGCATTAAAGGAAATATATGGATGCTCTGAGGAGTTGTTTGTAATAATACTTGTGATAGATGCCTTGGTAGCAAACACTTGGACTGCGGTTTTATTTTACGGTGCCAATTACACCAAAAAAATTGACCGTTGGTTAGGAGCAGATTTAACTGCAATTGAAGAGGTTAAAAGTAACATTTTAAAATATAAAGAAACCAAAGACAAGCCAGCTGACCTTAAAGACCTTTCTTTGATTTTAGCGGTAGGTTTTGGCGGTACGGCTATTTCCCATGCCGCAAGTGAAATGATAAGTAAGTTTTTTATTCCACACAAAGAATGGTTAGTTGCTCATGGGCTTGAACCATTTTCTTCCCAGTTTCTGTGGTTAATTCTGTTCGCTACAAGTATAGGTATAGCGCTATCATTTACTAAAATTAGAAGAATGGAAAAGCTTGGTAGTACTGAATTTGCTACATTATTCATATATTTTCTAATTATGAGTATTGGTATGCGTTTAGATCTTTTCAATATTGGAGCCAATCCTGGAATTTTGGCCGTAGCTATAATTTGGATGCTTATACACATTATTTTTACTTTGGTAGCTGCTAAAATTATAAAAGCACCTTTATTTTTTGTGGCTGTAAGCAGCCAAGCTAATATTGGTGGAATTGCTACAGCACCAGCGGTGGCTGCAGCATTTCATCTTTCTCTAGCTCCTGTTGGCGTTTTATTGGCAGTATTGAGCCATGTTTTAGGCACATATGCGGGTATAATTTCGGCTTGGTTAATGGGTTTAATAAATTAGAAAACATTTGTAAATAAGTTTTTTTTAGATTATTTCGAATTATAATTGCTGTCATTCGAATAAATAAAATCTTTTGGTATAATCATCATAATATTAAGCCCTTACAGGGCTTTTGATTTGAAAGGGATACTTTTTGTTACCAATTTTGAATCCCTACGGGATTATTGATTATCAGATACTTAACATTTAAAA
>JANNWE010000334.1:0-4852 GCA_031414675.1 Cytophagaceae bacterium | reverse complement strand
CCAATTCATTCAAATTGTTTTTATACTCATTTAAAATCACTTTACAGAGATCTACGGCAGTAAGATCAGTAGAACCTGATCCAATTAAAATAGCTAGTAGTTCAGCATCCGAAAGGCTTGACTTTCCTTTTAAAAGTAATTTTTCCCGTGGCTGATCTTCTTCAGCCCAAGTTTTTATAGTGGTTTTAGTATTGTATGACATTGTTCGCGAATTTTTAATGCAAGGTAATCTTGATTTAGCCTTAAAACAAAAAAGGTCGACTTAAATTAAGTCGACCTAAAAAAAATATTTTAATAAAATTATGCTGCTAATGAAGTAACTAACTTCGTCAAAGATGACTTCAGGTTACCAGCTTTATTTTTGTGTATAACGTTTTTACGGGCTAATTTATCTACCATAGAAGAAACTGTTTTTAAAAGCAAAGCTGCTTCGGTTGCATCTTTCATTCCACGCAATTTTCTAATCGCAGTTCTTGTGGTTTTATGTTGGTAACGATTCCTTAAACGTTTAGACTCGTTTGATCTAATTCTCTTTAATGCTGACTTGTGATTTGCCATTGATATTATTATTCTTAAATTCTAATTTTTCTATTTCGAGGTGCAAAGATAAGAAATTCATAAATTAAAGCAAAATTTTTAAAAGAAATTATCTAACATTTTAATTATTTAGAATTTAAAGGCCAAAAAATGCTACTTATTGGTCAAAAAAAGCCAATTTTGCCAAAATATTTAGTTTAAAAATGGAAAAACTTATTACCCTTAAATTTCTAAAATTAAGAAAATCATCCAAAATCCTCCTTTTAATATTTTTTGTTATCGCAATTTCTTCTTGCAAGTCTAACAAAAAAATAGCTTTTTATACGCCAATACCCAATTCTATTTTTGATTATTTTAATTTTAAAACTGGCAAAACTCCGATAGTTTCAGTCCATAGAGGGGGTGGAAATCTTGTCGGACTTCCAGAAAATTGTATTGAATCTTTTGAATATATTGCTAATAAAATCCCATGTATTATAGAATGCGATATAGAAATGAGTAAAGACAGTATTATGGTTTTAATGCATGATAAGTCTTTGGAAAGAACTTCAACTGGGTCTGGATTAGTTGTTCAAAACAACTATGAAGAAATTAGAAAGTTAAAATTGGAGGACAATTTTGGAAATTTAACTGAATTTTCGGTTCCTACACTTGAAAAAACATTGTTATGGGGGAAAAATAAAGTAATTTTTACATTAGACGTTAAGAAAACTACCCCATATCGTCTTGTAATGAATATGGTAAAGAAGATGAACGCAATAAAATATTCAGTCATAATTACTTATAACCTTAAAGAAGCCGTAGAAGTTTATAATATAGATCCAAATTTTATGATTTCTGTTAGCTTAATGCAACCTTCAGATTATGATAGGTTGCACGAAGCGGGTATTCCTGATAAAAATATGGTTGCTTTTATAGGCACAAGAGAGCCTAAGCCAGAGTTTATTGAATTTTTGCACAAAAAGGGAATTATGTGTATTTTAGGGGTTTTGGGAAATCTTGACAAAAAGGCTGAAGTATCAGGTGATAAGTTGTACGGCGATTTTATTAAATCTGGAGTTGATATTTTTGCAACCGATAGGCCAGAAGCCGTTTATAATGTAATTAATATAATAAAGTAATTTTGATTAATAATTTATTTAAACCTAATTTTAAACTAACAAAAAATAAACATCATTTATGAAAAAAGTCTTATTCTATTATCTCCTTATTCTTCCCTTTTTTACTTTACAAGCCCAATCTGATATTAAATCTTTAATCGATAAAAACTCTAAAGCAATTGAAAACAAAGTTATTTCTTGGAGAAGAGATTTTCATGAACATCCCGAATTAGGAAACGAAGAGATAAGAACCGCCAAAATTGTAGCTAATCATTTAAGGGCTTTAGGAATTGAGGTGCAAGAAAATGTTGCATTTACTGGTGTGGTTGGATTATTAAAAGGGGCAAAGCCAGGGAAAGTGGTTGCATTAAGAGCCGATATGGATGGATTACCGGTTACTGAAAGAGTTGATGTGCCTTTTAAATCAAAAGTAATTAAAGAATATAATGGGCAGAAGACGGGAGTAATGCATGCTTGTGGCCATGATACGCATGTTGCCATATTAATGGGTGTAGCTGAAGTCTTAGCAGGATTAAAAAATGAACTTTCTGGCTCTGTAAAATTTATTTTTCAACCCGCTGAAGAGGGGGTAACAAATAAAGAAATTGCTTTTGGTGCCGATGGAATGATAAAAGCTGGATGCTTAGAAAATCCAAAAGTAGATGTTATTTTTGGATTACATATCAATTCACAAACTCCTTCTGGGGTTATTACTTATAGATCGGGCCCCATTATGGCAGCTGTAGATGAACTTAATATTACTGTTAAAGGAAAACAAACGCATGGAGCATATCCATGGGAGGGAATAGACCCCATTGTTGCATCTGCACAGATAATAAATGGCCTACAAACTATTGTTTCTAGAAATGTAAATTTAACCGAAGCACCAGCAGTCGTAACGGTTGGGGCTGTTAATGGAGGTATAAGACATAATATTATCCCTGAAGAAGTTAAAATGATAGGTACCATTCGTACTTTAGGTAGAGAACAAAGAATTTTGGTTCATAAAAGGATTGCTGAAATTGCAAAAAATATAGCGATAAGTGCTGGATGCGAAGCGGATGTAAACATTGTCGATCTCTATCCTAGTACAATTAATAATCCAGAATTAACATCACAAATGCTGCCCACTTTAAAATTTTCAGCAGGAGAGGCTAACATTAAAGAAATTCCGACGGCTATGGGAGCCGAAGATTTTAGTTATTATCAAGAGAAAATACCAGGGCTTTTCTTTTTCCTAGGCGGAATGGATCCTAAAAAATCACCTTCTGAAGTTGCACCGCATCATACACCAGATTTTTATATAGATGAAACTGGCTTTACATTAGGTGTAAAGACATTTTGTAATTTAGTTTTTGACTATAACATGCTAAATATGCCAAAAGCTGAAGTTCTTCCAAAAAAAGCTAAAAAATAAAACATGGCCGCCGACGTAATTGAAATATTTCCCGATAATCCCGATGAAAGAAAGATTCAATTGGTTGTGGATTGTTTAAAAAATGGCGGCCTTATTATTTATCCTACTGATACGGTGTATTCGATGGGTTGCGATTCGAAAAATTTAAAAGCTGTAGAAAGACTATGTAAGCTTAAAAAAGTTAAGTTAAATCAAAATAAGTTTTCAATTGTTTGCAGCGATTTAAGAGATATTTCAATTTATGCCAAAGTATCAAATGTGGCATTCAGACAGATGAAAAGACTCTTACCTGGGCCATATACTATAATTTTACCTTCAACCAATGATTTGCCAAAAGTAATTCAAACGAATAGGAAGACCATAGGCATAAGAGTTCCTGATCATAAAATTCCAAAAATGATTATTGAAAAATTGGGTAACCCAATTATTACCACCTCATTAAAAGATGACATTGATGATATTATTGAATATCCAAATGAAATAGAAGTTATATATGAACAAAATCAAGACAAAGTGGATATGATTATTGATGGTGGTTGGTGCGGAATTATTCCTTCTACAGTCCTGGATTGTACTGGTAATGAAAGTATTGAGCTAGTTAGAGAAGGTTTAGGAGAGTTTATAGAAAGTTAGTTAATTGAGATTCAAGAGTTACTTGAATCTCAAAATTTACTAATCTTAAACATCTTTTATACTTAAAGCTATTCTTTTTCTTACTTTATCGATTTCCAACACCTTAACTTTTACTTTTTGATGAACTTTTACAATTTCATTTGGATCTTTAATAAATCTATTAGCTAAGTGAGATAAATGAACCAAGCCATCTTGATGCACACCAATATCAACAAAACAACCAAAAGCAGTAATATTTGTTACGATTCCGGGCAAAATCATACCTTCATTTAAATCATTAATATCATTTACATTTCCAAATTCAAAAACCTCAATCTGCTCTCGAGGATCTCTTCCAGGCTTGGCTAGTTCTTTGAAAATATCATTTAAAGTTGGTAATCCAATTTCGCTAGAAATATATTTTTTCTTGTCAATATTGTTTATAAGTAATTCATTGTCAATTAATTGTTGAACATTTGTGTCTAAATCTTTCGCAATGTTTTCTACCAATTTATATCTTTCAGGATGCACGGCTGAGTTATCTAAAAGGTTTTTAGCCCCTTGGATTCTTAAAAATCCTGCCGCCTGTTCAAATACTTTTTCTCCAAGTCTAGGTACTTTTTTTAATTCATTTCTACTTTTAAATATTCCATTTTTAGTTCTATAATCTACTATGTTTTGTGCTATTACTGGTCCAATACCTGATACATAGCTTAACAAGTGTTTACTGGCAGTATTTAATTCTACTCCCACAGCATTTACGCAAAGACCAACCATATTGTCCAAGGAATCTTTCAGCATTTTTTGATCTACATCGTGCTGATATTGGCCAACTCCTATCGATTTTGGATCTAGTTTAACCAATTCTGCCAAAGGATCCATTAATCTTCTTCCAATTGATATTGCCCCTCTTACTGTTAGATCTTTGGTAGGAAACTCATCTCTAGCTATTTCTGATGCTGAATAAATGGAAGCACCTTGCTCGGATACCATAAAAATATTGATGTGCTTAAATTCAGGATATAGTTGAATTGTTTTTTTTACAATTTGCTCCGTTTCTCTACTGGCAGTACCATTTCCAATTGCCACTGATTCAATTTTGAATTCTTGAAAAATTTGTTTTATAATGGCTATTGCCTCTTGTTCTTTAAATAATGGATAGACGACAGTATCTTTCATTAAATCT
>JANNWE010000333.1:0-3752 GCA_031414675.1 Cytophagaceae bacterium | reverse complement strand
GGCCAAAAAGAAGTTTCGAGAGAGATTCTGTAACTCAAATTTCCTTCGATAGGCCCTGGACTATTGTCTGACTTTAAACGAGGGAAAAACCCAGAGAGGGTTTCTAAAGCACTAAATTCTTTATAAACGCCTTTTACTCTTCTAAACAATTTAACCACATAATTGAAATTGGTTCGCTGCACAGTTTTTCCTACTTCGTCTGTATTAAAACCTAGATCGCCATCTCCATCTTGAAAATTGATGGTAATAACTATAGAATCTTTTTTTGCACCTGAAAATTGATCTAAACGAATATCTTTGGTAATGGATTTAAAACTTATGCTGGGGGTTAATGCAAAATTGGGCTCTTTGTAGCAAGATGCTAACAAAACGCCTAAAACTAAAAATAATAATGAAGCTTTTAATGTATTCCTATACAATCTCATTTTCTAAAACTTATTTTTGTAAAAATAAAAAAAATCGTTGACTTACTAGCTTTTTGTTTAAAATTTTATGACCCAAAGAGATCAATTGAAAGCTGCTTTATTCACTTTAGACCAAAATCCTCTGAGTTTTGAGCGTTTGGCTTTAGAGATTTTTCAATTTCAATATCAAAACAATGAAGTCTATCATAGATACGTAAATAGTTTAAATAGAGACCTTTCGAAAATTGATAGAATAGAAAAAATTCCGTTTTTACCCATCGAATTTTTTAAAAGCCATCCAGTGATTTCAGGAAATGCCGTGCCGCAGCTTATTTTTGAAAGTAGCGGGACAACAGGACAAATGACGAGCCGCCATTTTGTTTCTGATTTGCCTTTTTATGAACTTCTAAGTCGAAAAACTTTTGAACGATTTTATGGCCCCCTTTCCGATTACCATATTTTCGCTCTTTTACCCTCTTATATGGAACGAAATAACTCTTCGTTGGTGTATATGGTTCAAAATTTTATTTTTCATACCTTCAGTAAGGCAAGCGGGTTTTATTTAGAAAACAAAAAAGACTTAGTCTTGAATATGAAAAAAGCCGCTAATGACAAGCGAAAGATACTATTCATTGGTGTTACGTTTGCCTTGCTTGATCTGGCAGAAGATGAATATCTTTCTTCTATCCTAAAAACCATTGGAAACAGACTTATTGTAATGGAGACTGGAGGAATGAAAGGGAAACGCAAAGAAATGATTAGAGAAGAGTTGCATAAGGTATTATGCACTTCTTTTGGAACTACGGCTATTCATTCTGAATATGGCATGACTGAGCTTCTGTCCCAGGGATATTCAAAAGGAAATGGATATTTTGATCTGCCTAATAGCATGAAGATATTGCTTAGGGAAGTTAATGATCCTTTTACCTATTTACCGAGGTTTAAAGTGGGTGCTGTTGATCAAAATGTAAAGTACAGAGGTAAGACTGGTGGAATTAATGTTATTGATTTAGCAAATATTGACTCCTGTTCTTTCGTTGAGACCAAAGATTTAGGCAGTTTTTCGGCTGATTATAAATCATTTAATATTTTAGGTCGATTTGATAATTCAGATCTCAGAGGCTGTAACCTTTTGGTAAATTAATGCAAAACATTCTCAAAACATATTTAAAGAGGCTCATAAATTTAAGTGCCAGCAACCGATCGCTATTACTTTTAAATCCTTACAAAACACAATTCTTAGATTTCTGCCAATTAAATTTTTTGCAGAAGAAATCCTGCTTTGAGGTCTTAGAAGAGGTAATATTAAAAAAGAAAGCTATTCCTATTTGTGATATTCTAGATGCAAGATTTGAACATTCCAATGAAATAAGTAAACAGCTAGGCAACATTTTAAGAGCTTCAAAAATTATAGAAGAGGAGTCTGGTACAATCAGTCTTTTTGTTGGCTATCCATTTGTGGAAGGCAAATTTATGGATGCCAGTCTAGTCCGCTGTCCGCTTTTGTTTTTTCCAGTGAATCTAGTAAAAGACCAAAAAAACTGGATATTAGAAAGCAGACCTGACGAAATTCAATTTAATTATTCTTTTTTAACGGCATTTATGCATTTCAATAAGACGCCAATGCAAGAAGAATTTACCGATTTTGGCTTTAATGGATTTGCAGAAAACAGCTTGGAGTTTAGGACAAAATTGTATGAACTTCTGAAGAAATATAACCTGGAGATAAATTTTAATTCTGATTTATTTAATAATGAACTAAAGGTTTTTGATAAAATCACAAAGAATGATTTTGATGCTGATCAGAAAGTGGGAGAAATAAAGTTGATTTCTAATGCGGTTTTTGGCATTTTTCCACAAGGGGGTTCCTATCTTATTGATGATTACGAAAAGCTTGAATTACAAGGAGACTTCTCCATGGATGAATTGTTTTTGCCCACATCAGAACAAAAAGAAAGTATCAAGGAAGAGCATATTTTGCTTCCGTTTACTGTAGATGCAAGCCAAGAAGAAGCAATATTACGAATAAAGCAAGGCATGTCGATGGTGATTCAAGGCCCGCCTGGCACCGGCAAATCTCAATTGATTTGTAATATTTTAAGCGATTTTGTTGCAAAAGGGAAGCGGGTTTTGGTGGTTTGTCAGAAACGGGCGGCTCTTGATACGGTGTATGATAGACTTTCTAAAATTGGCCTTTCTGATTTTGTTGGCTTAGTACATGATTTTAAGGCCGATAGGAAATCAATATTAGAGAAACTTGCCTTCCAAATTGGGCAAGTTGGAAATTATCAGAATAAAAATCAAAGTTTAGATACTTTGTTTGTGGAAAGGGAGTTTGATACCACTTCTCGAAAAATCGAGGTTATTTCTAGGGAATTAGATGAATTTAAAAATGTGCTTTTTGATGAAAGTATTTGTCAGAAAAGCATAAAAGAACTTTATTTACTGAAAGAAAAGTCGATAGAAAAGCTTGATTTAAAAGAAAAATACCAACAATTTAAGTTTAATGAAATTGATGAATTCTTAAGTAAACTCAAACAACTGGAAGCCTATCAGAAATTAATGGGCCGAAATACCGAAGGATTTGATTTTTGGAAACATAGAAATAAAACGAATGAATGGAGTAGCTCTCAAAAACTTGAACTGCTCCAAGATTTAGCATCGGCTAAAAAAATAAATTTACAGGCTATAGAACTTGATTTTGGTTTAAAGCTTGAAAATGCACAAAAAATTGATGTGAGTGGTTTAATTTTACTCTTAAATAAAATTGAGACCCTTCCTATTTTCGAAAAGTTAATAGCATTAATCACAAAGAAGTATGCCTACGCTGGAAATAGTGTAAATATTGTTAAAAATTTAAGAGAACTTCAGAGTCTAGGAGCTATAAATTTTGATGTGTTTGGTTTAAGTCAAGACCAAAGGGAATGGATTCAAAAAGCAAATGATGCTTCAAAATCATTGATTTCCAGGCTGAATTTTCGGCTTTTTTCAGGTAAATATGGTTTCGTTAAGCAAATTCTTCAGAAGTATACATTAAGTTTTTCAGAAATTGAAAATCTGAATTCAGCTAATGGTAAGACAGAAATTCTTAAAGCACAAATTAAAAACTACTCGTTCTTAAACTTTGAAAATAAGTTGGAAACTAGTATTTCTGAATTCCAGACTTTTTTAGTTGCCGTTCAAATTTTTGAGCAACTACAATTAGATCTTCCAAATCTAAATTTCTTTAAAAATTGCGAAAGTCTAAACCACTTAAAACAAAAGATCGTAAGATTTGAAACTGAAATCACCTATTTTCAAAACTTAGATCGTCGATTAAAAGGGTATTTTTCAAATCAACAAAATACT
>JANNWE010000332.1:0-1751 GCA_031414675.1 Cytophagaceae bacterium | reverse complement strand
ACTGCTTTTATCTGGGCTTCGCACCAGAAAATGGAAAAGAAATTTTTGATCAATTTTTTTCTTTCTCCTACCAAATTCCTCATGATTTGGAAACCATTAATTTTATTGACCAAATAATAAATAAGGATTTTGGAGACGCCTTAATACTAACAAGAATCCAAAGAAATCAGGTTTTAGATGTGATTTTAGCATTTTATAGATTGCATGTTGAAGATTTTGGAGAATTACGCTCTTTAGCGGTTTTGAAAGAAATATTGGGGTAGTTTTTCCGTATTTTCTTTTCTTTTCTTTTCCTTATGGTTCACCACAGTACAATCTTTTAAACTATTTTTTATTTTGAGAAAATTTATTCTCTTTGCCTGCTATTAAATTTTTAATGTTGGTTCTATGAGTAAAAGTTAGCATGATGAATAATATCCATCCCGTAAAAAGTAGGGCTGTGTCTTTTGGGTATTGAAAACTTAGTATAAGACCAAAACTTAATGCCGCTGATAATGAACCAAGGGATACATATTTAGTGATCCAAACCACACCAATAAAAACGGCTAAACTTATTAAAGCCCCAATAGGAAACACCGCCAAAATTACCCCTAAGGATGTGGCGATACCTTTTCCTCCTTTAAAACTTAAAAATACAGAAAATATGTGTCCTAAAATAATTATTATTCCAAGGATAAAAGCTTGATATGATTCGGAGAAATATAAATTAAAAAAAAATACGGGTAGGAATCCTTTTAAAACATCAATTAGTAAAACTATAATTCCAGCCTTTTTTCCTAAAACTCGCATGGAATTGGTTGCTCCTGAATTTCCACTGCCATGTTTTGTAATATCAATATTATGGAAATATTTAGCGTACCAAGCAGCAGTAGGTATAGAACCCAATATGAAAGCTAAAACGGATATCCCAATTTTTAAAAACATGTAAAAGAATTAGTGAATCACAAATTTACCAAAATTGAACGATTTTAATAAATTCTTTTTTAAAAAATATGTAATATGTTTATTAATAGCGTTTTATGAAATAGGCTATTTTAACTTTTCCCTATTCCTTTTTTCTTTAAAGCCAAATCGTGGGCTGTATCGTAATAAGAGCGGAGGTTGGTCCAGTCAAAAACATCCGAAATATTTTCTACGCGGTTTCGCTGCATAATCCTATCTCTGCGGCTCATTGTTACGAATTTAAAAAGAATTTCTGCCAGTTGGTCTGCCGCTTGTTCAAAATTCTGGTCTTTTCTATTCACCACATAAACCCCTACATTTTCATAATCACGCATAAGCTGCATCATGAAATCACCAAAGCCTGAAAGGTCACTAGTAACCGTAGGAATTCCTCTTACTACACATTCAAGCGGAGTGTATCCCCAAGGCTCATAGTAACTAGGGAATACTCCAAGATGGCAACCTCGCACAAACTGACTGTATTCTAAGCCAAAAAGTGGATTTGTTGGAGAAATAAAATCAGGATGATATACAAACTTAACTCTGTCTTGTTGATGGTTCATTAAGTTGGTTCTTTGGAAAAATGCAGTTATATCGTCTGGCTCTTTTAGTAAGTGTGTTACCGTATGAGGTAATGTTTTTGTTTTCCAGGTTTGAATAGTTCTTCTTAATCTTAGTCGCCAATATTCATCTACAAATTCGTTTAAATCTGGCAAATTGGCATTGTCATTGGAAGCGGAGGCATGAAAAAGCTGTTCTCCAATTCCTTGCTCTATCGACTCACAAGTTTGTCTTATTTCTTCCATTAC
>JANNWE010000331.1:0-12725 GCA_031414675.1 Cytophagaceae bacterium | reverse complement strand
TTTGATGGTAATCTTCCGCCACATAAAAATCGGTGATGGGCTCTAATAAAGTTACAATTTTGTTAGAATATGCTCCAGAAGTGTCTAATTCCTTTATAATTTTATCAGCAATTTCTTTTTGCTCTGTAGAATGATAGAATATAGAGGAACGGTATTGTGTTCCTTCGTCTGCCCCTTGTCTGTTTAAAGTGGTAGGGTCATGCGTTTTAAAAAACACTTCTAGTAGCTGCTTAAAAGTAATTTTATTTGCATCATAAATTATTTGAATAACCTCCGCATGGCCAGTATTACCTTCACACACTTGTTTGTATGTTGCATTCTTTATTTCCCCTCCTGCATAACCCGATTTCACATCTAATACTCCTTCTAATTGCTGAAAGATTGCTTCCACACACCAAAAGCATCCTGCGGCTAAAGTTGCTATTTCTTTTTTTTCTAAAATTTCCATATTTGATCACCTTGTTTTTTGTTAAACATCATTTGCAACCTTAATTGTTTCAAATTAAAACATATTTAATTTAAAGAAAATAGTCCCTTTTCTTTATTAGCATTTGAATTATAAAGTTATTAGGAGTTTAGGTAATCCTAAAATAATAAGTCAACTGCTTTGTCTAAATTGTTTTTTTCAAAAAAATAGGTATGAATATCAAGTGCATCACCTTCCTCTTCTACTTTTATATAATCACCATTTTCCTTAAGTTGGTAAGAGTTTAAAGTGTCTTTTAGATTTACTTCTAGTATGTGTATGAGTTGTTTTTTAATGTCTTCATTTATAAATTCAAATAAAGATTCAATCCGTTTGTCAAAGCTTCTTACCATGATGTCGGCACTACCTCCAAACACGCGAGGTTGGCCATCATTGTGAAAATAGAAAATTCTAGCATGTTCCAAAAAATTTCCAACGATAGATCTTACCTTAATGTTTTCACTTAGATTCTTTCTTCCTGGTCTTAAACAGCAAATTCCTCTTACTATTAATTCTGTTTTCACTCCTTTTCGAGAGGCTTTATATAATTCTTCAATGATTTCTCGGTCTTCTAAAGAATTTACTTTTAAGCAAATACCTGCAATTTTTCCTTTCTGTGCATTTTCGGCTTCATTTCTTATTAAATTAATTAAAGCATTTCGCATATTTTTGGGAGAAGTAATTAGATTTTTGTAGCTAAAAGGCTGAGAATGGCCAGTAATAACATTAAAAAATTCAGCTATATCTTTTGTATAATCTTCATTTGCTGTTAGTAGGCCTATGTCAGTATAAAGCTTGGAAGTTTCTTCATTATAGTTTCCACTGGCCAAATGGGCATATTGTACTACTTTAGTGTCTTCTTTCCTTACTATGAGCATTAACTTGGTATGGGTTTTTAAAGATCCTATACCATAAATCACAAAGCAACCTGCCTTTTGAAGTTTCTCGGCCTCTCTTATGTTATTTTCTTCATCAAATCGTGCTTTTATTTCAAAAAGGGCTGAAACGTGTTTTCCGTTTTCGGCGGCTTTCAGCAATGCAGCAGTAATTCTAGATCTTTTGGCCAATCTATAAATTGTAAGCTTTATTGCTAACACATTTGGATCATCTGCTGCACGTTCTATAAGTTGTAAAACGGGTTCAAAGTTGTTGTAAGGGTGATGTAAAAGAATGTCATTTTCTTTAATTGCATCAAAAATGTTAAGGTCTCTGTTAAAATTTTTTGGTGGAATAGAAGGGCTAATACTGGGCATTTCGTCTTTAAACTCAGGATGGTTTATAATCTGAAACAACCTGGTATAGTCCATGAGTTCTTGATTTACATGGATATTATACTTGTCAATTTCCCATTTTTTTATTAGGATATCCATCATCCATTTTGAAGGATTGTTTTCTATTACCATTGCAACAATTCTGGCAGCTTGTCGACTTCTAATTTTTTCTTTTACTTCTACCACAAAGTCAGCATCGACATCGTCGTTTTCATCTAAAGTAAAGTCACCATTTCTAATGATTCGAAATAAGTCAATGGACTCTATCGATACGTTTTTATAAAGTTTATATATTTGGTTTCTTACTATTTGCTCAATGGGTAAAAAGTCCACATAGTTTTCATTTTCAAATTCATAAAATTTCGGGATATTTGCTGGAATTTGAACAAACGAAAGTTTTTTGTTTTCTTCGAATTCAGAGAATAGTGACGTTTGGGTATCGAAAGTAACAATCCCTAGAATTAAACTTTTTAACAGTAAAATTGGAAAGGAATGCGTGTGGTCATACACCATTGGTGTGAGCATTGGATATATAGTGTTGTCAAAATAGGCTTCGACTTCGGCTAGTTGTTGCGTATTTAGATCTTCATATTTTATTATTCTAAAACCATTTTCTTCGAAATGAGGTTTAAGTTCCTCTTTAAATATTTTGTTACGTTCATCAATAAACTTCTTAATTGTGTTTAGAAGTACCTTTCTGAACTGTACTTCTTTTAAGCCTGAATAATCAATTCTTTCTCTGTTAAAATCCAAATAATTGTATAGACTACCGACACGCACAGTAATAAATTCGTCGAGATTGGATGCAGTAATGGCCAAAAATTTAAACTTTTCAAATATATTTAAAGTGGGTTTTTTAACCTGATCTAAAACCCGTTCGTTAAATTTCATCCAACTTAAATCTCTACTAATTAATGGGGATTTATCAATATTAATATCTGATTTTTGAGATTTTTGCTCTGGTTTAAAGATATATTCACTTTCCTTTATATTTAATTCAGGTAAGTTTTTGGAATTGACAATTGGGCCACTTGTTGAACCAGTCTCACTCATTATAGGTCTTGTGTTATTTATAAAATATTTAATTCTTGTAAGCACGGTAAGTTCGGAAATGCGAAGTTCGAAATTTATTAGTGATACACAAAATGATGTGCATTAATTTTTAAATGCTTATGAATTCATTCTCAAGTTTATTGGATAATAATAGTTTTCTTTTAGAAATATTGTTTGATTTCAAGATTAAATTTTGATTAGTTTTAAAAATAAGGCCTATAGGATTTGTTTTAACACTAATTAAGGACTACAACGTATTCAAAACAAAAAAACCCCTTTTCAAAGTGAAAAGAGGTTCTGTTTTTTTTGATTTTATTATTTTAAAGTTGCCACAGCAGTTTTTATTCTGGAAATTGCTTCTTTTAAAGTCTCCTCCGAAGCCGCTGTTGATATTCTAATACAGTTTGGTGCTCCAAAACTTGTACCAGAAACAGTTGCTACAAATGCTTTTTCCAATAACCATAATGATAAATCATCGGAGTTGTTAATAATTGTTTCCCCATCGGTGGTACCAAAATAAGCACTAATATCAGGGAAGGCATAAAATGCTCCTTCTGGTACATTTACTTTAAATCCCGGAATTTGTTTCAATAGGCTTATAACTAAATCTCTGCGCAAAAGATAGGCTCTTTTCATGGTTTCAGGGGCAGTCATGTCATTCCAAGCTACTACGGATGCTCGTTGAGCAATATGATTGGTTCCTGATGTTACTTGTCCTTGAAGTTTTTCAATACCATCAACAATCCATTTTGCAGCCCCTATGAAACCTATTCTCCATCCTGTCATAGCAAAGCCTTTTGCCATGCCATTAACTGTTATTACTCTATTTTTAATGGATGGAATAGAACCAATGCTAAAATGGCCCTCGTCTCTGAAATTAATGTATTCATAAATTTCATCTGCTAAAACAAAGATATTTGGATACTTTTCTACTACTTTACCTATAGCCCTTAGCTCTGCTTCGCTATAAACTGAGCCTGTTGGGTTATTAGGAGATGCAAACATTATCACCTTGGTTTTGTCTGTAATAGCTGCTTCAAATTGTTCAGCTGTTACTTTAAAATCATTTTCAAACGCTCCTTCCACTATCACAGAGGTGCCTTCTGCCAGTTTTACTAGTTCTGAATAGGAAACCCAGTAGGGTGCAAATATTATAACTTCATCGCCTGGATTTACCATTACCGCCAAGGCATTGGCCAAGGAATGTTTGGCTCCTGTAGAAACTATTACATTTTCAGCCTTCCATTCTAAATGATTATCTCTATTAAATTTTTCTGCAATTACTTTTCTAAGTTCCGGTATGCCTGCTACTGGAGTATAATAGTGAAAACCCTGATCAATGGCATCTTTGGCTGCATCACAAATATGTTTGGGTGTTTTAAAATCAGGTTCGCCAATCGACAAATTGATGACTTTATGCCCCAAAGCGGCAAGTTCTCTCGATTTTTTTGACATTGCTAGCGTAGCTGATTCTTCCAGATTGTTAATTCTGTCAGCGAGCAAATTTTCGGTTTCAACCATTACAGACATTTTATTATTATTTAAATTCCTACTTAATAATCACCCATTCCCATCTGGCATGACTTTGTAAATCGGGTGCAAAATTACTAACTATTAAAATCAATCGCATTATTTTATTTGTTTTTTTACTATAATTTTAGAATTTAAAAGCGGTAAATCTTAGTTTATAATGTATGTTTCTAAAATAGGGGTAAATAATTATTTAGTATATCACTTATTTATTTTACTAGGTTTTGAAAGAATAGGGAGCCCAAAGTTTAATACCCAATCTTGAAGTTGTTTTTAAAAATTCTACTTAAACCCAAAAAAGCATTATTTTTTTTGGATTTTAAAATCCAAATTGTTTAATTTGTTTAATATTAACCAAATGGTTAAACCAATTAGATAATTTCAATGACCATAGCTTTAAATACCGAAGAAAAAATACTTTTAGCCGCCGAAGAAATATTTGTTTTGAATGGTTATGATGGATCTAGAATGCAAGCCATAGCCGATAGAGCCAACATCAATAAAGCTATGCTACATTATTATTTCAGGTCAAAAGAAAAACTTTTTGAGCGGATTTTTGAAGAAAAAGTGCTTCATTTTTTTCCTAAAATTGAGGAAGATATGGTACACTTAAACACGTTTTTAGAAAAAGCAGATTTATTTGTAGAACGTTATATTCATCTAATTAATCAATATCCTTACATCCCATTTTTTGTTGTAAATACCATAAATAAGCCTAATAGTCAAGTTTTTATAGAAAAATTGCCTCTTAGTTTGAAACGAAGTCTTTTGGCTGCCTTATATGCAGACATAGAGAAAGGATTGATTAAAGATATACAGCCATTTCAGTTTATTATGAGTTTATTGGGTATGTGTGCTTTCCCCTATTTAATGGCTCCAATTTTTAAACATTCATTTAGATTTAATGACACTGAATTTTCAGATTTAATGATTTTAAGAATAGCCGAACTTAAACGATATATCAGATTTATACTATTGCCCTAATGATATGAAAAAAGTAATTTTTAGTTTTGTATTTTTGATTTCAAATACTTGTTTTTCACAAAGTATAAAATTGTCAGACCTTTTGCTAAAGGCCAGAAATTATAATCCTCAAGCTTCCGTTTTGACTTTTGTTAAACAAGCTACTCAGCAGCAACTTAAGCAATTGAATAGCGGGTATCTACCTCAAGCTGGTTTAAATGCTCAAGGAACCTGGCAGTCGGAGGTTACAAGCATAGCCATAAAATTACCAAACGTGGAAATTCTTCCTCCACCTAAAGACCAATATAAAATTACTTTAGATGTAAATCAAAATATTTGGGATGGCGGCTTAATTTCAAAACAAAAAAATGTAGCAATTGCCTCACAGAAAGTAGAAGAAAAAAGGATTGAAACTGATCTACAACAATTAAATGAACAAGTAAGTAGTTTGTTTTTTGGAGTTTTGTTAGCTTCAAAACAAAAAGAGAATGCTAAGCTTGTATTAAAAGAAATTTTATCTAAAATAGAAAAAACCAAGGGAGCTATCGCTAATGGAGTTGCTATAAAAAGTAATCTTCTGGGGTTATTGGCAAAAAAACTTGAAATAGAGCAGCAAATAGTAGAAATAGCAAGTAGAAAAAAATCAGGGATAGAAGCCTTGGGATTACTAACTGGTGAAACGATCTCGTTAGATGCATCTTTCGAAACGCCAGTTTTCTCCACCATCAATTTTGAAGAGAATAATCGGCTCGAACTTGATTTAATTGAAGCCCAAAATGTAAATTTAATAGCTTCAGAACAAGTGGTAAAAGCCAAATATTCGCCTAAACTCTCCCTTTTTGCATTAAGTGGTTATGGGCGGCCTGCATTGAATTTTTTAGCTCGGGATTTCAATACTTTTTTTATTGGGGGTATTTCATTTAAAATGCCTTTGAGTCAACTATATAGTGGAGGTCTTTCCGCTGAAATTCAACAATTAAAAATAAATCAACTTAAGTTAGGTAAACAAAAGGACAATTTTTTGTTGGTTTCAAAATTAAAAACTAATGCCTTAATGAATGATATTAGCCGACTCGAAGACCTAATTTTAAGTGATTCTGAAATAATAACCATTAGAGAACAAATTAGATTGGTTGCTGAAGCTCAATTAGAAAATGGAATTATTACCACTTCTGATTATTTAACCGAACTGAACAATGAAGATTTTGCAAGGCAGGCGTTTACGATTCATCAAATTCAATTATTACAAATTAAACAAAACCTAAAGCTTGCTTTGGGGCAATAAAATAAATTTCAAATATGAAAAAATTTGTTTTTTTTATTTCGTCACTGACTTTTTTTATAGTTTTTCAATCTTGTAATTCAAATGAAAATTCCTCAGATGCTTCAGGCGTTTTTGAAGCAACTGAAACTATAATTTCAGCAGAAAGTTTTGGTAGATTAATAGATTTTAAAGTGGAGGAAGGACAAGATTTAGCCGTGGGGGAACAAGTTGGAAACATAGATTGTGAAAATTTAGGGATTCAAAAAGCCCAAGTTGTCGCTAGTAAAAATGCATTAAAACTAAAGCAAACAAGTGCTGTGCCCCAAGTGGAAATTTTACAAGAGCAGCTTATAACGCTTCATAAAACTTTAGCACCATTAAAACAGCAAATGATTCTTTTGCTAAAAGAACAAAAAAGAGTGGAAAGCCTTGTGAAAGTAGAGGCCGTACCAACTAAACAACTCGATGATTTAGTTGGTCAAATAGAAATATTAAAAAAGCAAATCGAAGCTTCAGAAAGTCAATTTAATGTGATCCGTCAACAAATAAAATCTCAAGAGCAACAGGTTGCAATTCAAAACAGGGCTATCATGAGTGAGCAACAGCCCTTAAGTGAAAGATTAGCCCAGATGGATAATCTGATAAGTAAGTGTTTGGTTATTAATCCCTTAGAAGGAACAGTTTTGATTAAATATGCTGAAAAAGACGAAGTGGTTAGCCCTGGTAAAGCATTATATAAGATAGCCAATTTAAAGGAAATGGTTTTACGAACTTATATTACTGGTGGTCAACTTTCAATGGTAAAGATTAATCAACAGGTAAAAATTTTGGTGGACAGCGGTAAAGAAGATTTCAAAGAATTGCCAGGAACTATTACTTATATTTCAAGCAAAGCAGAATTTACTCCAAAAACCATTCAAACAAAAGATGAAAGAGCCAATTTGGTGTATGCTGTAAAAGTAAAAGTGAAAAATAATGGCTTTTTGAAAATAGGAATGTATGGCGAATTAAAATTTTGAAATGGCAGAAGTTATCATTAAAAATATAGTAAAAACGTACACGAATGTTAGTGTTCTAGCTTTAAAAAATGTTAGTTTAACAATAGCATCTGGTGAGCTTTTTGGCTTAATTGGCCCAGACGGTGCGGGTAAAACTACCCTTTTTAGGATTCTTGCCACTTTACTTATTCCAGATAGTGGCTCAGCTAAAGTTGCAAGTTTTGATACGATAAAAGACTATCAAGCCATCAGAAAAATTGTTGGTTATATGCCAGGTAAATTTTCTTTATATCAAGATTTAACGGTTGAAGAAAATCTAAATTTTTTTGCCACTGTTTTTAATACAAGTTTAGAAAAAAATCAGTATTTAATTGAAGAAATATATTCGCAGATTGCCCCATTTAAAAAACGATTAGCTGGCAAACTTTCGGGAGGAATGAAACAAAAGTTGGCACTTTGCTGTGCCTTAATTCATGAGCCCAAAATATTGCTTTTAGACGAACCCACCACAGGCGTAGATCCGGTATCAAGGAAAGAGTTTTGGGATATGCTAGATAGACTAAAAAAAAGAGGAATCACCATTATTGTTTCTACACCCTACATGGATGAAGCCAGTAGATGCGATAGAATAGCTCTTATACAAAAAGGGAAGATATTAGAAGTGGAAACCCTAGAAAACATTAAATTGAAACACAATAGCCCATTATTTGCTGTTCAAAGCCCCAATAGGCATACGTTAATCGCTGAAATTAGAAGCTTTAAAAACACCAAAAGTTGCTTTGCTTTTGGTGAAACCAATCATGTAAGTTTTGTAAATGGTATCGATGATTTTGAATTACTAAAGGAATATTTACAGGAAAAAGGACTTACCGATATAATAAGCAGTCAGATAGCTCCCGGCATAGAAGATATTTTTATCCAACTAATTTTAGAAAATGAAACTATCAATGCCTGAACCTGTAATTGTTGCCAATCTATTGACAAAAAAATTCGGTGATTTTATTGCGGTAGATGCTATCACATTTAAAATTGACGCTGGCGAAATTTTTGGTTTTTTAGGAGCTAACGGAGCAGGTAAAACTACAGCTATGAAAATATTATGTGGCTTACTTAGCCCAAGCTCAGGCCAAGCTAGCGTAGCAGGTTTTGATGTTTACAAACAGAATGAAGAAATCAAAAAGCATATTGGCTATATGAGTCAAAAATTTTCACTTTATGAAAACCTGACCGTTAAAGAAAACATCAGATTTTTTGGCGGAATTTATGGTATTGGACGAAAGGAACTTTATGAGAAAACAGATGATCTGATTTTTAGACTGGGTTTAGAAAAAGAGTCCAATAAATTAGTGAGAACCTTGCCTTTGGGTTGGAAACAAAAAATTGCATTTTCCGTGGCTATTTTACATGAACCTAAAGTGGTTTTCTTAGACGAGCCTACAGGAGGAGTTGATCCAATTACTCGCCGACAATTTTGGGATATGATTTATGAAGCCGCAAGTAGGGGCATAACCATTTTTGTTACTACGCATTATATGGACGAAGCAGAATATTGTGATAGGGTTTCAATAATGGTGGATGGAGCTATAGTCGCATTAGATAAGCCTTCAGAAATGAAACGAAAATTTGAGGTAAAAGACATGGACGCTGTTTTTTTACAGTTGGCGAGAAATGCCAAAAGAAGCGATTAAAAAAAGATGAAAATATTTATTGCATTTGTAAGAAAAGAATTTTGGCATGTGTTGCGAGATAAACGCAGCTTGGTAATTCTTTTTGGCTTGCCAATAGTAATGATGCTGCTATTCGGTTTTGCCCTTTCGTCAGAAGTAAAAAATTCAAATATTGCAATTTTAGATTTTTCTAATGACGCTGCTACAAAGTTGCTCATAAATAGATTAGACCAAAGTCAGTTTTTTTCTGTACAAAAAAAGATAGCATCAGAGAAAGAAATTGAACCTATTTTTAGAAAAGGAGAAGCAAGAATGATTGTGATTTTTCCAGAGAAATTTAGTCAAACTTTACAACATGGCAAATCAGCCCAAATTAGACTTGTTGGAGATGCCTCAGATCCCAATACCTCAATTATCGTAATTAATTACGCCACGGCTATCATAAAATCCTATCAAAATGAGCTGTTTGGATTGCAGAAAATGCCTTATCAAATCGAAATAGAAAGTAGGATGTTATACAATCCACAATTAAAAAGCTCTTATAACTTTGTCCCCGGTGTAATGACTTTAATTTTGATGTTGCTTGGCTCAATGATGACTTCGGTTTCAATAGTAAAAGAAAAGGAAATGGGGACTATGGAAGTCCTTTTGGTGTCACCGATGAAACCCTTAATGGTGGTTTTTAGTAAAGCGGTTCCTTATTTAATTCTTTGCTTTATTGATGTTATTTTAATAATAATAATGTCGGTGTATGTTTTAAAAATGCCTGTCGCAGGGAGTATTTCATTGTTATTACTAGAAAGCTTTTTGTTTATTCTTACTACTTTGTCTTTAGGCCTTTTGATTTCTGCTTTGGTTGATTCGCAACAGGTTGCCATGTTTATTTCTTTGGTTGGTTTTTTAATGCCTGCTTTGGTTTTTAGTGGTTTTATGTTTCCAATCGAAAATATGCCCAGGCCACTTCAAATAATTAGCAATGTTGTGCCAACAAAATGGTATTACAGTATTGTAAAAGCAATAATGGTGAAAGGCCTCGGATTTGAATATGTAGTAAATCAAACCCTCATATTAATTTCAATGACCATTTTTTTCTTAGGACTCGCTATCAAAAAGTTTAAAGTACGGTTAGAATGAGGAATGTCTTAAATAGGAAAATTAGGGAAAGAGAACTGGAATTTAATGAAGAATTCTCATGAATAATTTGTTTTTTTTACTTCAAAAAGAATTTAAGCAGATTTTTAGGAATCCTGCCATACTTCGCATGATTTTAATGATGCCGATCATTCAGCTCATCATTATTCCATTGGCAGCAGATTATGAAATTAAACATATTTCCATTTCTGTGGTAGACTTAGATCATTCAACCTATTCCAAACGCTTAAGCCAAAAGCTTTCTGCTTCTGGATATTTTGAGTTAAAAGAATACTCGTCCTCTTATTTAAAATCTTTAAAAACAGTAGCCGATGGCGAAACAGACATCATTCTTACAATTCCATCTCACTTTGAAAAAAACTTAATTAAAGAAAACAAAAACAAGATTCATTTAGCGGTTGATGCCGTAAACGGTATAAGAGCAGGTTTAGGAATCGCCTATGCCGGTCAAATAATATTGGATTTTAACAATGAAATTAGAGAAGAATGGGTACAGTTGCCTCGATTTGTAGATCTTCCTCAAATTGAAGTTACTTCCGCAAATTGGTATAATCCTCACATTAACTATCGCCTATTTATGGTTCCTGGGATTCTAGCCATTTTAGTAACTATGGTTGGGAGTTTTCTTACCGCTTTAAACATTGTGGCCGAAAAGGAAGTAGGTACAATTGAACAACTAAATGTTTCACCAATAAAAAAGTATCAATTTATTTTAGGCAAACTTATACCTTTTTGGGTTTTGGGAATGATTTCTATTACTCTCGGGATGATTTTCGCCTATTTGATATTTGGAATAGTTCCTATAGGTTCTTATTTAACTATCTATGCTTATGCTGCGGTTTATCTTTTGGGTGTTTTAGGAATAGGCCTATTAGTAAGTACTTTTTCTGATACGCAACAACAAGCCACACTTTTTGCGTTTTTTTTTATGATGATTTTTATTCTCTTGGGCGGACTTTACACTCCAATAGAAAGCATGCCTAAATGGGCACAATACATCACAAAGTTTAATCCGCCCGCATATTTTATTAAAGTTATTAGAGCAATATTTATTAAGGGAAGTACTTTCGCAGATTTGTTGCCAGAATTTTATGCTATGTGTGCTTTTGCAATAGGCTTTAATTGGTTAGCCATTAGAAACTATAAAAAACGAAGTACCTAAATTTCTTCTTATGCTAGATAGGTGTATTGTTTTTGTTAAAATACTTTTAATTGGCAATGGGAAAATTATTTTCTTTTAATCTTAAATTCTTTAATTTGCTGTTAAAATAAAAAATAAAATTTAATGAAGTCGATCACGCTTTCTTTTTGGATGTTAATTCTTTGCAGTACTTTGGCTTTTTCTCAAAGTAAATCCATTATAAGTACGTCAAATGCTCCAATACCTATAGCTCCGTACAGTCAAGCTGTTAAATCCAACGGGATGATTTACGTTGCAGGACAAATAGGATTAAGTCCAGTGGATAGAAAACTTGTAGAAGGAGGAATAGAGCCTGAAACTAAACAAATTATGGAAAACATTAAGGCCATTTTACAGGCCGCAAAAGTTGGTTTAGAAGAAATTGTGAATACTACAATTTACATCAAAGATTTATCAAATTTTTCGAAAGTAAATGCAATCTATGGCTCCTATTTTAAATCGAATTTCCCTGCCCGCACTACAGTTGGTGTTGCTGATTTACCTGGTGGTGCCAGTATAGAAATTGCGGTAATAGCTACAGAAAAACGATAAAAAAAATAATTGCGATAAAACTTATTAGAATTCAAACAATTTTAGATGGATTGAGTCTTAACTAAGAATATTTAAAGGTTATTTGACGTTAATACTAGAATAATTAAATTATTTTTGAATTTGTAGCTGAAATATGTAGTCTTTACCTAATTTTTTATAGATTTCTTAAGCCAAAGCACAAAAATCAAATAAATTAAAAGCGCTTAAATGAAAAAAAAGTATTATATAATTTTATTATTGTTATCATTCCCTTTCTTGAGCTTTGCCACCCATTTAAGAGCCGGCGAAATAACGGCGAAAAGAGTATCCAATACTACACTTACCTACAAAATTACACTTACAACTTATACAGATCAGATCAACGGGAAAGCAGCTAACGATGGGCAAGAAACAGTAAGTTTTTATTTTGGTTTTGCTCCCGGTAAAGTGGAGGCCTTTAAAGTAAGCAGAAAGAAAAAAACATTAATAGGACCTGCCACTATTTGTAATGTATATGATACAACATACACCTATCCTGCACCTGGTATTTTTACCATAAGTTGTGGTATTGTGAATAGAAACGAACGTACAATTAATCTACCCCAGCCATCCGAAAACATTAGTTTTTTTGTCCAATCTACCATTGTCAT
>JANNWE010000330.1:0-44079 GCA_031414675.1 Cytophagaceae bacterium | reverse complement strand
TTCAAAACAAATTTAATCATATGAAATCAATTCGGTTAATTCTATTTTTTCTTCCTATTTTAGGATTCGCTCAAAAGCAAGCGGTAGATTTAATAGTTTATAATGCTAAAGTTTATACTGTTGATAAAGATTTCAGTTTAGCCACTGCATTTGCTGTAAAAAATGGACTAATTGTAGAGGTTGGTGAAAGCAATCAATTGAGAAAGAAATACCAAGCTTTAAATACTATTGATGTAAAACAGAAACCTGTTTTCCCTGGTTTTTATGACCCTCATTCCCATTTTATTGGTTTAGGCAAAATGCTAAATCAATGCGATTTAGTAGGAACTAAGTCTTTTTCTGAGATTATACAAAAGCTTCAAGTATTTCAAAAAGAAAATCCTGAAAATGAATGGATATTAGGAAGAGGGTGGGATCAAAATGATTGGGAAAATAAAGTTTTTCCAAATAAAGATGATTTAGATACTATTTTTCCGAATAAGCCTGTGCTATTAATTAGAATAGATGGACATGCCATGTTAGTAAACAGTAAAGCAATTCAAATAGCGAAGATTTCTCCTGCCTCAAAAATAGATGGGGGAGAGGTAGAAATTATTGATGGACAATTGACGGGGATTCTTATTGACAATGCTATGGGATTGGTAAAACGGGTGGTTCCAGATGATGATGAAAAAATGAAACGAAAAATGATTCTTGATGCCCAAAAAGAATGTTTCAAATACGGATTAACAACTGTTTCTGATGCGGGAATAGGGCAGGAGGAAATAGAACTTTTAGATAAAATGCACAAAGACGGATCATTAAAAATTAGAGATTATGCTATGGTTTCTATTGGTTTGAGAAATGTGGATTATTTCATAAAAAAAGGAATAATTAAGACCGATCGTCTAAATGTTAGATCTTTTAAGTTGTATGCTGATGGTGCACTGGGTTCAAGAGGAGCAAGCCTTTTACAACCTTATGCAGATGAACCAGGCAAACAAGGTCTAATGTTGATTAGCAAAGCTGAAATGGATAAATATTTAAGTCAAATTATTAATTCTGGTTATCAGGCTAATACACACTGTATTGGAGATTCTGCTAACAGATTAGTTTTAGATTTATATGGCAAATATCTAAAAAATAAAAATAATAGACGATGGAGAATAGAACATTGTCAAGTAATTAACCCTGATGATATGGGCAAATTTGGCAAGTTTTCTGTTATCCCATCTATTCAAGCCACGCATTCAACTTCTGATATGTATTGGGCTGGGGATCGTTTAGGAAAAGTTCGAGTGAAGCACGCTTATCCTTTTGAGGAATTAAGAAAACAGAATGGTTTAATAGCAAACGGCAGCGATTTTCCTGTAGAATTCGTTAATCCCCTTTTTGGTTTTCATTCTGCGATAGCCAGACAAGATGATAAGAATTGGCCAAAATTAGGTTTTCAAATGGAAAACGCCTTGAGTCGTAAAAATGCCTTGAAGGCTATGACAATTTGGAGTGCTTATTCAAATTTTGAAGAAAAGGAGAGAGGAAGTATTGAAAAAGGCAAAATGGCAGACTTTGTAATTCTAGACCAAGATATTATGGAAATTGAAAAAGAAAAAATTAGAAAAGTTAAAGTTTTGAAGACCTATGTAGGAGGAGAGAAAGTCTATTGATTTTTTTTTACCTTTTTATATTAAAGTCGACTATTAAATTAAAGGTTTAATAGTCGACTTTAATAATTTTAAGTTCTCAACTTTATTTTATTTTTTTATCGCTTCTTCCCTCATTCATTTATTTCCCTCTTAATTTATGCAAATAAAACTGTCAATCTGTCAGAAATTAACGGTTTGGAATATACTTTGTTGAAAATAGTTAAAATACATCAATTTAAAATTCAAAGAAGTATATTATGGTAGCAGAAAAAGGAACTATTTCGATTAATACCGAGAATATTTTTCCAATTATTAAGAAGTTTTTATATTCTGACAATGAGATTTTTCTACGTGAGTTAGTCTCGAATGCGGTTGACGCAACCCAAAAACTTAAAAAATTGGCTTCAATGGGTCAATATGAAGGCGAATTGGGTGATTTAAAAATTTCTGTCGCAGTTGACAAAGAGAAAAAAACTATAACAATTTCTGACAAAGGCTTGGGCATGACCGCTGAGGAAATTAAAAAGTATATCAATCAGATTGCTTTTTCTGGAGCAAAAGAGTTTTTAGACAAGTATAACACTGAAACCGATAAAAGTCAAATTATCGGACAATTTGGCTTAGGGTTTTATTCAGCCTATATGGTTGCAAAAGAAGTAGAGATAATAACTAAATCCTACCAAGACGCCCCAGCCGCCAGATGGATTTGTGATGGAACTACCGAATTTGAAATCACAGAATCAGAAAGGACAGAAAGAGGTACAGATATTATTTTGCATATAGCTGATGATGCGGAAGAATTTTTGGAAGATTCTAAATTAGAACAAATTCTAAACAAATACGGGAAGTTTTTGCCAGTAGAAATAGCATTCGGCGAGAAAGTAATAAACAATCCTGCTCCAATTTGGATTAAAAACCCTGCAGATTTAAAAGATGAAGATTACATAGCATTTTATAAAGAGCTTTATCCTTACGGTGAAGATCCTTTATTTTGGATTCACTTAAATGTTGATTATCCTTTTAATTTAACGGGTGTTTTATATTTCCCAAAAATTAAGAAAGATTTTCAGCTAAATAGGGAGAAAATACAATTGTACAGTCGTCAAGTTTTTATTACTGACGATGTGAAAGATGTAGTTCCAGAATTTTTGCAGTTACTTCACGGAGTAATTGATTCTCCCGATATTCCATTAAATGTTTCCAGGAGCTATTTGCAAGCTGATGGTAATGTTAGGCGGATCAATTCGCACATTACTAAGAAAGTAGCCGATAAACTTTCAGAATTATTTAATGAAAACCGGCCTTCATTTGAAGAAAAATGGGAAAGTATTGGCATGTTTGTAAAATACGGAATTATTTCGGATGATAAATTTTACGATAGAGCCAAAGATTTTATCTTATTGAAAAACATTGAAAACCAGTTTTTTACTATAGAGGAATATAAAACAAAATTAGAGGCAAATCAAAAAGATAAAGACGGCAATTTTATAGGATTATATGCAAATGATATTGAAAAACAGGACGCATATATTACGAGTGCAAAAAAACGAGCATTTGACATTCTAGTTTTTGATGATGTGCTAGATTCACATTTTATAAATGCATTAGAATCGAAAGCCGATAAATTGACTTTTAAAAGGGTAGATGCCGACACTTTTGATAAGTTAATTGACAAAGGATTAAAAGGGGAAGTTGTACTCTCTGATGAGGATAAAAAGAAGGTGGAAGAAGCGTTTAAAGAATTCGTTGGAACCAACATAGTTCAGATTGAAGCTTTGCCTTTAGACGAAATACCAGTTTCAATTGTTGTTCCTGAATTTATGCGTAGATATGCGGATATGTCAAAAGTGAATGGGCAAGCTGGTATGTTTGGGAATATGCCCATGATGTATAATTTAGTTGTGAATGGCAATCATCCACTGATTTCAAAAATCGTAACAGAAGGGAATGAAAATGGATTAGCCAAACAATTGTATGATTTAGCATTGCTTTCCCAAGGCATGTTGTCAGGGAATGATTTAACTCAATTTATAGAAAGAAGTGTTCAGAAGTTGTCTTAATACACACTAACAAACCTTGTGTTTAGCAATAAAAAAGCCATCTAATTGGATGGCTTTTTTATTTACAAATATTTCAACTTAGTAAAATTATTTTAGTTTGTACATAATAAAATATCGTCGGTTTTTTTTTGACCCAAAAATCAAATAAGGAGCTTAAAATCACAGATATAAACTTACCCACCAAATTAAAACTCCTTGAAGTGGCAATCTTCCCCAACGAATCAAAGGCGATATTTTTTGAAACTTTAGTGATGTAGCCATATAGACATTGGCAGGAAAAACAGCAATTAATAGCAAAATTAATCCCCAAGCACCTGAAACTTGGGTTGGGGGATATAATAAACTACCACCAAAAACAAATTCTGCCGCTCCACTAATTAAAACTAGCTCTTTATGAAAAGGAATATAAGGCGGCATAAGTGCCAAAAAGAATTTAGGTTTTACAAAATGCATAACTCCTGCAAAAACAAAAAACAAACCACATATAAATTGATGAATAGCCATATATTTAACAATTCAGTTTAAAACCAACTCCATGAATATTTTCAATTTTTATGCTTGGATCATTCGAAAGCATCTTACGTATTCTAGTCACAAAAACATCCATACTTCTTCCTAAGAAATAATCATCTCGACCCCAAATTGCAATTAGAATTTCTTCTCTTTTAGCTACTTGGTTCTTTCTTTCACACAGAAATTTTAAAACTTCAGCTTCTCTGTGTGTCAATTTTTGTATTTCTTCGTCTTTTTTTAATGTTTGCTGAGAAAAACAAAATTCATATTCTCCACAAGCAAATACATCAGTAGTGGCTGTTGAATCAGAAACTGCATTTCTTTTTAAAAAAACTTTTATTCTTAAAACCAATTCTTCAATACTAAAGGGCTTAGTAATATAGTCATCCCCACCTATTTTTAAACCAGCAATTTTATCGTCTTGTAGATTTTTTGCAGTTAAAAAAATAATAGGAATTTGTTGGTTTTGGGTTCTTATTTTTTCTGCTAATGAAAAACCATCTAATTCAGGCAACATAACATCTAATAAACAAAGGTCAAATTTGTCTTTTTTAAACTGTTTCCAAGCATCTTTACCATCCGAGAAATGAAGAATTTCAAATCCCTCTTCTTCTAAATTATCTTTGGTTACAAAGCCAAGGTTAGGGTCATCTTCAACATAAAGTATTTTTGCCATAGTTAGTTTGGTAATGGAATTTGAATTATAAAATTAGTGCCTTTGCCCGCCTCACTTTCAAGATTGATAGCCCATTTGTGAATTTTTACTATTTCTTTCACATAATTTAAACCAAGTCCAAAACCTTTTACATTGTGAAGGTTGCCTGTAGGCACTCTATAAAATTTATCAAAAACTTTGGTGTGATACTCTTTGGCTATTCCTATTCCATTATCACTGATGGTTAATAAGATAGAATTATTCTCATTTCTAGTTGAAACAGTTATTTTTGGATTTTTGGAAGAATACTTTATTGCATTATCAATTAGATTTCTTATTACATTCATTAAGTGCATTTTATCTGCAAAAATAGAAGTTTTTGTAGCTTCCAATTTTAGAATAAAACCGTCTTCTAATTCAGCTTTTACACTTTCTGTAACTTCAATTATTAAATCGTGTATCTCCTGAAGCTTTAAATCAAGATCAATCTGACCTTTTCCAATTTTTGCCGTAGCCAATAAAGCTTCTACTTGATTTTTTAGTCTATTATTTTCATGTTTTATTATTTGCACATATTTTTTGAATCTTTCAGGTTGATCCAAAATTTTATTTTGAGCCAATACATCAGTTGCAATTTTTATAGTTGAAATCGGAGTTTGAAACTCGTGCGTCATATTATTTATGAAATCTCTTTGTACTTCACTTAGCCGCTTTTGCTTTAATATTACAAACATGGCATAAGCAAAAAAAGCCAAAACTACCATTGTGATTATGGAAGAAACAATCCAGAAATCTAACTTACTGGTCAAATAGCTATTTTGGCTTGGAAATTTTACTCCAAAATAATTTAAAAATTTATCAGTTTTTGGAAGTAATACAGTATTAGAGATGTCCTCTACTTCAAAATTGCTGTTAATATGAGCTCCAAATACTATTTTGTCGGTTTCACAATCGTAAATACCATATTCAAAGTCGGTATTAATATTATTCTTTTTAAATTCTTCTTTTAATAAATGTTCTAAAAGACTTGCTTCTAAAGGAACCCGAAGATTTACAACATAGTAATCGGAGGAAAACTGACTAACTGGATTATCAATAGAAGATAATTTATAGGCTTTAGAAATCTGGTTGGCAACATTTCTAAGCGAAACCATAACTGTTTGCCTAAATTGTTGATTTTTAAGGTCAAAGGCACGATTAACCCAATAGATTTGTACTGAAAGTATGCCTATCATGGCGATTACCCCTAAAATAATAACTAATCTAATTGTATTTCTACTCAATTTAAAATTTGGTTTTATTATTACTAAAATTGCATTGGATAGTAGGCAAATATACAATTGGATTTTTAAGTTTCTATACAATTACTTGAAATAGTGCAAGAACTATTCTTTATTTGTGTGTTTTTAACACTATAACCCTAATTAATATGCAAGAGCTCGATATAATCGACTATTTAGTTTTTTTATTCTATTTTGTTGTGGTAGCAGGCTATGGTTTTTGGATTTATAACAAAAAGAAATCATCAGAATCAAACACCAAAGACTTTTTTTTAGCCGAGGGGTCTCTGACGTGGTGGGCCATTGGAGCATCATTAATTGCCTCAAATATTTCCGCTGAGCAAATGATTGGAATGTCTGGAAATGGCTTTTCTATGGGATTAGGTATTTCTACCTATGAATGGATGGCAGCGGCAACTTTATTAATTGTTGCTATATTTTTTATGCCAATTTATTTGAAAAATAAAATTTCTACTATGCCTCAGTTTTTGAGTCAGCGATACAATAAAACGGTAAGTTTAATTATGGCTATTTTTTGGTTAGTCCTTTATATTACTGTAAACCTCACCGCCATATTATATCTTGGAGCATTGGCTGTTTCAGAGATTTCAGGTATAGATTTTTATACTTGTATGATTATGTTGGCGATTTTCGCAGTAATAATTACCATAGGAGGAATGAAGGTAATTGGCTATACCGATGTAATTCAAGTTTTTTTCTTGGTTATCGGTGGTTTAGCAGCAACCTATTTAGCTGTAACATTAGTTTCTGGCACAGCAGGTTTAACAGGCTTAGTGGATGGCTTTAAATCAATGACTCAAAATCACGAGGATCATTTTCATATGATTTATCCAAAAGGAAATCCAAACTACATGTCATTGCCTGGACTAACGGTACTTTTTGGAGGAATGTGGATTGTGAATTTAAATTATTGGGGATGCAATCAATATATAACTCAGCGTGCCTTAGGAGCTGATTTAGATACAGCTAGGAAGGGATTGCTGTTTGCTGCATTCTTAAAGCTTTTAATGCCAATTATCGTAACATTGCCAGGAATAGCTGCATATGCTTTATATCAAAAGGGAATGTTTCAAAAAGAAATGCTGGATGCAACAGGAGCTTTTAACCAAGATAGAGCCTATCCTGTTTTATTAAATTTGCTACCTTCAGGTTTGAAAGGTTTATCTTTTGCGGCTTTAACAGCTGCTGTTGTTGCTTCATTAGCTGGTAAAGCAAATAGTATTTCTACTATTTTTACTTTGGATGTTTTCAGGCCTTATTTTGCAAAAGATATGACGGAGAAACAATTAGTTTGGGTTGGAAGAGTTGTGATAGTAATTTCAATGATTTTGGCTATAGGCATTTCTCCATTTATGGGTATTGATAAAAAAGGAGGTTTCCAGTTTATTCAAGAAATGACTGGATTACTTTCACCAGGAATATTCGCTGCATTTATTATGGGATTCTTTTGGAAAAGGACTAACTCTGCTGGTGCATTTTTTGCCATTGTTGGTGGATTTTTGATTGCTTTATCGATGCACAATAATTGGATTCCTATTGTAGATTGGACTCAAATGCCATTCCTTGACAGAATGGGTTGGGTATTTCTAATTTGTATTGTTGTAATGTTTATTTTAGGATATATATTACCTGATGAGAAAAAAGGATTAGAAATAGACGCTTCCATGTTTAAAACCACCAGAGGATTTGCAATTGGTGCGAGTATAGTAGTTGCTATTATTGTTTTTCTCTATACCTATTTTTGGTAAAAAAGGCAAAAAAAAAGGTTGCATTTTTATTGAATGCAACCTTTTTTTTTATTCTTTTCTATTCAAAAACAATAGTTTCTTTTGCTTCGTACCATTCTTCAAACTTTGATTCAAATTCTTTTTCTATCACATTTCTTTTTATTTTCATAGTTGGAGTAAGTTTGTTATTTTCAACACTCCATGGTTCCTTCATTACAACTATTTTTTGAACTCTTTCATATGATTTCAAAGTTGGATTTAAGTTTTTCAATGTTTCTTTCAATGCATCTACTAGTTCTTCTTTTGAAAGTTGTTTGCTTATTTCAGAAGCAATTATCAATGCAATAGGTTGTGGTAAACTTTGACCAACCAAACAAACTTGCTCAATATTAGTATTTTCAGCAAAACCAACTTCTATAGGGCTTGGAGCAATATATTCGCCTTTTGATGTTTTATACATTTCTTTCACACGCCCAGTAATCTTTAGATAACCTTCTGAATCTACCTCGCCTACATCTCCTGTATGAAGCCAGCCTTCACTATCAATAGTTTCAGCGGTAAGTTTTGGCTCATTATAATAGCCATACATGTTCCAAGGCGATCTATTTAAAATTTCCCCAGTCTCTGGAGAAATCTTAACTTCCATATTTGGATATATTTTCCCAACTGTTCCATCTTTTATTTTACCCAAAGGCATCATACACACAGCCCCCAAATTTTCCGTCATACCATATGCCTCTTGAATCACAATGCCTATTTTTCTAAACCATTGAATCAAATAAGTAGGCATTGGAGCGGCTCCTGTTAAGTTTATTATTGTTTCATTTAATCCCAATCCAACTCTTATTTTCTTTTTTACAATGGAATTTAAAATAGGAATATTTAAGAATAAATTAAGTTTCTTTTGTGGCATTTTTGAAAGAATACCTTGCTGAAATTTTGTCCATATTCTAGGAACAGCCAAGAAATGCGTAGGACTTGCTTCTCTTAAATTTTGAGCAAAGCTTTCCAAAGTATCTGCAAAAAACACTGTGCCACCAGAGATAATACTTACAGCCTCAACAATGTTTCTTTCTGCAATATGGCACAAAGGCAAATACGAAAAAAACCTATTGTTAGGTCTATTCAAAAAAGTCATATGCTCTGTATTTTTGATACATTCTGAGAACGACCCAAATGTTGCCATTACACCTTTTGGATTACCAGTTGTGCCTGAAGTATAAATTATTGTATTTATATCAGACATTATTGGTTGATAGTTTTCCATTAATGGTTGGTGGTTTTTAAGAATAGTATTCCATTGCTCATGGGAATTATCAGGATTGTAGGTAGGAAATGAAATGCATTTTACATCATTTGGTATTCCTGACTTCATTGATTTCCAATCATCTAGCTTTCCAATAAAAGCAACTTTACAACCCGAATGCAGTAAGACATGGTTAATTTGTGGACCATTTAATGTTGGATATAAAGGAACAGAAATATGACCTGAAAGCATAATTGCCAAGTCAGTAATTATCCATTCGGCACAGTTCTTTGAAATCAATGCTATATTGCTTTTTTCAGGTAAATCTAGACTTTTTAAATAGCTAGCAATTGTTCGAACTTGAAGTCCTGTTTCTTTCCAGGTAAATTCTTTCCAGGTATTTCCAAACGGTTGTTTTAAATAAACATTGTCAGGAGTTTCTTTTTCCCAATTGTAAAAAAAATCTAATAATGTGTTGTCTTTGGTAAATTTCATTGGAAGGGTTTGTGATAAAAATTATATAATTTTTAAAAATAATACAATTCAATTATTCTTCCAAATTTATTAAAAAATAATAGTATTTTAGGGAAGAAATTAATTAAATTCTAATCCACTTGATAGCTTACATTATGACTATTCAAGAATTTTAAGATATTTTCTACATGAATTCCCCAACCTACATTTAAAAATTGATTCTCTTCTATTTCTTTTTCTCCATTATGAATTTTAGGAGAAAAGCCTAAAGGTAAATGCCTAGTTTGAGATTGTATAGCCCAAATTTTTCCTTCTTTATCAAAAGTTGGGCCTCCACTTTGTCCTTTTAAGCCAGGGCTAGACGTTTCAAGCCATTTAAATTCATAAAGGCCATCTGGGCTTTTACCTGAAATAATATTTCTTGTCATTATTCCATCTATTGGAAAAAATGGAATAGGAAATGTACTTGGGTCAAATCGAAAATTATTTTGAGTTTCATCAAAACTTGCTTTAACATCATAAAAAGGAAAGCCCAATTTACATAAACTAGTACCAGGCTCAATGGAATGTGGATTTTTAAAAACGGGGTAATTTTTTATTAGAGAGGAATTGAAATTTTCAATTTTACCAATTGCTAGATCATTATCAAATAATATATGAAATTGTTTGATCACGTGGTGGTCTGCACCAAACCATAAGGAATGATTAATTAGCCATTTTGGATTAGGTTTTTGATTAGTATTAGAGGTCTTACTATTATTATAAGTGTTTAAACTTATAATATCTTGTTGGTGTGTTTGAATCCCTTGTAAAATATGAGCCGCAGTTACAATCCACCCCTCTTTATTGATTATTACAAAGCTACCAATTCCACTTTCCACTGTTCCATCATAGAATCTATTTGATACTAAAAGTGGAAGCGTGTAGCTTGACGCTAACTTAAAGGCTTCTGCAAACATTTATTTTCTGTTTTTATTCAATGGATTCAAAAATTAAGCCCTTTTTAGATTTTATCTTGAATTATTAACTATAAATCTTTTTCTGAGACGCCAAAAGCGTATTATACATCAACGCAGCCACAGTCATTAATCCTACTCCACCTGGCACTGGAGTTATATAACTTGTTTTTGGAGCAACTTCTGAAAATTTCACATCTCCTTTAAGGGCAAAGCCACTTTTTTTAGAAGGATCTTCTACTCTTGTTAAACCCACATCAATTATTACAGCACCCTCTTTCACCATTTCTGCAGTAATAAATTCTGGTATTCCTAAAGCGGCTATTAGAATATCAGCTTGTAAACAAATTTCTTTAAGATTTTGGGTTTTACTATGTGCCAAAGTAACGGTGCAATTGCCTGGATAGGTATTTCTTTGCATTAATATACTCATTGGTAAGCCTACAATTTGACTTCTTCCTACAATTACACAATGTTTTCCAGAAGTTTCAATTTTATACCTTTTAATGAGTTCTAAGACTCCAAATGGCGTTGCGGATATATAAGCAGGCAGTCCTTTTGCCATTCTTCCTAAGTTAATAGGATGAAAACCATCCACATCTTTTTTAGGATCTATGGCTTCTATCACTTGATCAACATTTATATGTTTAGGTAAAGGTAGTTGTACAATAAAACCGTCAATGTCTGGGTCATTGTTTAATTGTGCAATTATCTCCATTACTTCTTCTTGGGTACTTGTGTTATCTCGTCTTATTAATGTAGATTTAAAACCTATTTGTTCACAAGACTTTATTTTACTTGAAACATAAGTTTCACTAGATCCATTATCCCCAATCAAAACAGCTGCCAAATGAGGTATTTTCCCCCCTATCGATTTTATTTTTTCTACTTCTAGGGCTAATTCGGCTTTAACTTCCGTGGAAATTAATTTACCATCAATAATCTGCATTGTTATCTTTTTTTGACAAAGATAAAGCCATATTTAATTACTAAAAATTTTACTTTCAAAATAATAAAAAATTAGATTTTTGAGTAAAAAAGAGAAATTGAAATAGAATTCTATTTTTTTATAGTGTTAAAGAACCTTTGAATATTTCATTTAATAAATGAAATATTATTTTTTCTCTTATAAAAAATTAAATAAATCAGTGCAATAGCCACAAAACAAGTTGAAAATAAAAATGTCAAGGGTAGATTTTTGATTTGGTTTTGATAAACAAGGGTTGGTAAAAATGCACCAATTCCAATTCCAAATTCTAGAGCAATATACATGGTTGCAATTGCTTTTCCTCGGGATTTTTCCTCACACAAATCTATAGTCCAAGCTTGGCAAATAGGGGAGAGAATGCCCATGCTTACCCCGAAAAATATGGCAGAGATAGTTAAAGTGGTTAGATTGGTGGTATAAGCAGTAATTATCATTCCAATCACTAGAATCCAACATCCCAAAACTAAAACTTGAACTCTTCCATTTTTGTCAGACCATTTTCCTGCCAAAAAACGAATAGCTATTGAAGCGAGGGTGTAAACCAAAAAGAAATAACCTTTATTTGCCACTCCAATACTTTTGCTTAAATCCGGAATAAGAGTTACAACTGTTCCATATGCAAATGAAGTGAAAAATATTACAATAACCACAGGTTTAACTGAACTATCATAAATATCAGATCGATTTATTTTTAAGAGCGAAAACTTAAATTTTTCTTTTTGAGATGCTTCCAGTGTCTCTTTCATATTAACTAAAATTAAAATTGAAAGAAGGGATAATCCTGAAGAAGCATAGAAGAGGGTATTCATGTTAAACTCTTGAACAATCCAAGATCCTAGAGCTGGCCCAAAAGCCATACCTAAACTTCCAATAAGCCCATGTAGACCCATTGACTCTCCTCTTCTGTTTATTGGAACAATATCTGCAATATATGCGGCAGTGCCTGTGGGCTTAAAGCCAGTAGAAAAACCATGAACCAACCTAAGAAGTAAAAATGGAAATACGGTAGTGCAGATGGGATACAAAAAACCACACACAAAACAAACAAGTGAACCGAAGGCCATTACAGGAACTCTTCCAATTCTGTCTGTCAGCTTTCCGCTAAAAGGCCTTGAAATTCCTGCTGTAAGTGTAAATAGAGCTATTATTAATCCTTTAAATTCACCACCACCCATGCTTGATAAGTAGTCCGGCAATTCGGGAATCAACATATTAAAACTTGAAAAGAACAAGAATGAACTCGTACAAAGCAACCAAAATTGGAGGGTAAAAATATTTTCCCTTTTTTTCAAAATTTATTTATTTTAAAATACTTCTTCTAAAGTTACTTTGGCTTTATGGCAGACTCCACCTATAGGTGGATTATATTTTGAAACTTGCACAGTTACTTTTTGAATATTGATAAATCTTGCTTTTATTGCTGTAATTATTTCATAACCAACATGTTCTAAAAGTCTGTGTTTTTTAGCCATCACAGTTTTTACCATTCCATAAACTTCTCCATAGTTTATGGTGTCTTTTAAATTGTCAGTACTTGCAGGTGCTGATAAATCCGCGTCAATTGTGACATCAATGGAATACTTATTTCCAATTTTTTGCTCTTCATCCATATGTCCATGATAGGCAAAAAATTCCATACCCTCTAAGGTAATTTGTCCCATAAATTAGCTTAGGCTATCAAAAAATGAACCTCCTTGGTTTTTTTCAGCAACAAATTCATTGATAGTTTTTGAATCACTTTTTTGCAAAACATCATTAAGTGTTTTACTTTCCCCTTTTTCTACCATCGCTTTTCTTATGGCAGCTTTTACCTTGTTTACTTTGTCCAACATCTCCTCCGTATTACTTTCATTGGTTTCTAGTCGGGTAGCAGTAATTGGTTCTTGTTTTTCTTTAGGTATTTTGCCGGCAATTAAAAACTTTTTCAATTCTTCCAATTTTTCCCATTGCTCTTCTTCCGCTAATAATGCTTGTTCAACCCAAGAGCTTGGATCGTGAATACCAAAATGAGGGCCTGCAGCATTTAAAATATCTTTTATTCGATAGATTGGTGTCGTTGCAATATCTCTAAAAGTTAATATTCTTGCATTGTTTAGAATTTCTTTTATTTTTGGACCAATGCCTTCTATAATTTCAATATTATTTTTTTCATTTATAGATTCAAGATGAATTTCATTAACAGCCGAGGAAAAATTTAGGTGCTGTGTATCATCATTTTCTTCTATTTCCATGTTTTCCTGCTTTAATTCAGTTTCAAAAGATTCAACCATTGGCATTTCCTCTATCTCTAAGCTTGCTGAATTTATTTCTTTCTTAATTTCCAATGGTTTTTTTGAACTTGAATTTATACTGGTTTGTTCGGTTTTAACTCCTGTAATGTGCTTATTTACAATGATATTTGCTTCATTTGCAATACTTTGTATAGCATCTATCAAATTGTTCTTTTTTAATTCTAAAGAAATAAAGTTATGTTCTAATTCTTCGAACTCCAATTTGGCTGTGGTTTGAATGCTTGCTGCTTTTTGTTGTGCATCCTCTAGAATTTGTTTAGCTTGGCTTTCTGCCTCATTAAGCATTTCATTTACTTGTTGTTGTGCATTTTCTATTTTTTTTGAGGCTTCAATACTCGCATTTTCTGTTATTCTTGTGCTAGTATCCTCAGCTGTACGTAGCGTTTTTATTAGAGTCATTTCTACTTCTCTTAATTTCGAAGCTTCTTTTTCTGAAATTTCTAATTGCATTTTAAGCATTTTAGCTTCATTTAGCAGCCTTTCCCATTCTTGAGCTAAGTTAGATAAGAAATTATTTACTTCGTCGATGTCATATCCTCGAAATGATTTTTCGAACTCATGCTGTTTTATTTCTAATGCTGTAATCTTCATTTTTTATTTTTTTGGATACTCTTTTTGCAATTATTTTTAAACTAAAACAAAGGAAAAAAAACAGATAATATCTCCATATTTCTTAAAGATACGTTCGTTTAGGAGTAATTTATATTTATTTTTCACAAAATAACAAAAAAATGAAAACATTTTAAAATAATTTCCACATTGATATTGTGCGGTCGTCGCTTGCTGACAATAAAGTTTGGGTTTCGTTAATCCAAAGGAGTTTATTTATGGAAGTTGCATGTCCGGCGTGCCTTGCTTTATCTATTACTTTTACTAACTTAAGATTGTCGGCATTCCATAGTTTTATTGATTTATCCATACTGCAGGAGGCTAAAAGATTTAAGCCTTCCAAATATATAACATCATTTATCGCATACAAATGGGCTGGAATATCTAATTGTAAATTATACTTATTTTCTGCATCCCAAACTAACAAATGCGCGTCTCTCGAACCTGATACCAAAGTTTTGCCATCGTTAATATATTTTACAGTAAAAACAGAATTTTTATGGCCTTTTAAAACATATTTTAATTTATACGTATCAAGATCAAAAACCCTAATTAACCAATCGCTATAAGCTACTGCCATTTCCCCAGTATTTTCATTAATTGCAATACTTCTAACACTCTTTTCTGAGGCTTTTAAATGTTTTTTGAAACTTAGTGTTTCTTTGTCAATTACATGAATTTGGCCCAAATTATCCCCAACAAATAATAGATTTTGATAGGTTTTAATGTCGAAAAAGGAAGCATTTCCAAGTTTTAAAGATGCGGTTTCCTCGAGAGAATCTGAATTAATTAAATGGATTCCTTCAAAATTGTTTGCAATCAAGAGTTCATTATTTTCTTTATTATGTAAAATAGAATAAATTGAATTTTGAACCTTTACGAGTGGTTTTCCTAGATCTGGACTAAGAGTTGACCAATTCACAACCATTCCATCTGCCCCAGCAGAAAAAAATGATGTTGGATTTATTCCTTCAGCTAATGTGTAAATGCAGTCGCGATGTCCAGTAAAAGAATCTATTTTTTGAATATTAAAATTCATTTTTATTAATTAATACTTTAATTTGCCTTGGATTCTCGAAAAATTACTTTTCATTCCCAATTATGCCTCTGTTTTTTAACAAAATTGTTTGTAATGAAATTCATTTAACTGTATGGAAAATTACTGAAACTTTAAATGAATTGGAAATAAACTTTGATTTAGAAGATGATTATCTAATGTTGGCCAATGAAATAGTAAATGAAAATAAAAGAGTTGAATTTTTGGTAAGTAGAATTACAATAAAACGTGCTTGCCTAGAAAATAATATCTCATTTAATAGTATTGATAAGGATGAACATGGTAAACCATTTTTACTAAATTCTGATTGGCAAATGTCTATTTCGCATACCAGAGACTTTGTTGGAGTGGTTTTAAGGAAGTATAATCCTTTAGGTATAGATATTGAGAAGCCACAGGCAAAAATGTTTAAAATATTAAATCGTTTGTGCACTTATTCTGAATTAGAATTGATAGGTGACAATATGCAACAAGCATCCATCGTTTGGTCCGCCAAAGAAGCTCTTTATAAATTATATGGTAAAAGAAAAGTGGACTTTAAAGAACATCTATTAATCGAAAAGAAGGGAGATATTTTTCTCGGTAAAATAAAAATGCCCGATTATACATCCGAGCATTCTATATTCATTGAAAAGCTTTCTAATTATTTTGTTGTGATAGCCTATTGAATTTTTTCTAAAACATCGTCTAAAGAAATGCCATAATGCGATTCATCATAAATACTTTCTCCGTTTTTTATTAATAAAAGTTGAGGAGATTCATGTTGTACGCTAAACTGCTTTGAAATAGCATTTGAAATATCTCTGTTTGCAATTAGGTCTAGGTAATAAGGTTTAACATTTTTATTTTCAAGGTTTTTCGCCCAAGCTCTTTCAAATCTATCTAATGCAGTACTACTAATCGAACACCTTGTGCTGTGTTTAAATATAAGTATGGGAATAGTATTTGATTCGTTTTTTACGTTTTCTAAATCTTCAATTGTGATTATTTTATTCCAATTCATTTTTAAATATTGTTTAAAGCGGAACAAACAAAATATAGGATTTAGTTCAAAAAACTAAGTTATCAATAAGTCTTACACCATCTAAATAAGTAGCAATAATTACCGCAGTCTGGCCTTCTGGATTATGAAATGCAATGTTTTGTAAGGAGTTATAATCAGTTATTTCAAAATATTCTAATTCAAATGGCAGGAAATTTTTATAAAAGTTGTTTATTTCTATTTTAGTATTTTCAGCATTTACTCCCATTAGCAATAGTTTTTTTGCGAGCAATAAAGATTCATAGATTTTAGGTGCTATTTCCTTTGCATGTTCAGAAAGCCTGATATTACGCGATGACATTGCCAGTCCATTTTTTTCTCTTATCGTATCACATACAATTATTTTCAAATCAAAGTTTAAATCTTTAACTAAGGATTTAATTACTGCAACTTGCTGTATGTCCTTTTGCCCAAAATATGCATGTGTAGGTTTTAAAATGTTAAAAAGTTTTGATACCACTATGCCAACTCCATTAAAATGTCCAGGCCGAAATTTACCCTCCATAATATGTTCTAAATGTCCAAAATCAAATTTAAGTGTTGGCATGGAAGCGTACATTTCTTCAAAAGTAGGTGCAAAGACAACATCGCAACCTATTTCTTCTAATTTTTTGCAATCTTCTTCCAAGGTTCTTGGATACTTTAATAAATCTTCTGAATTATTAAATTGAGTAGGGTTAACAAAAATACTACAAACCGATAGGTCGTTTTCTATCTTTGACCTTTTAACAAGTTCTAAATGCCCTTGATGCAGTGCACCCATGGTTGGTACAAATCCTATTTTTGAATTCGAATTACTTTTGAGATAAGCTTGTATTTCAATTTTAGTTTCTATTATTTTCATTTAATCAAAATGGTGTTTTCTTCGAAAATTTAAGTAATATTTTTTATTATGTGTATTTTTGTGTGATTTTTTAATTAATAAATATTCGTGTATAAAATTTTTATCTTTTTTTTATCTGCTATTATTCATTCTTTTGGTCAATATTCTTTACCGGAAGCATTACCTAATTTCGAAGAGCGATTAGTAATTGAGGATTATTGGGAAGCAGAACTTTCACCGGTATCCAACATGGAAGAATTAGTTAGATATATTCACAACGATCCTTTTAAAACTTATTTTATTAGTAATATACCTGCGGGAAACCCTCTACTAAGAGAGATTTCTGTAAATTCATTTTATGGAACAAGAAAACATCCAGTGCATGGGATAGTAAAGTTTCATAGAGGAATAGATTTAAAAGGTATAAAAGGGGAGAAAGTTATAGCTAGTGGAAATGGAAAAATAATCTCTTCTGGATATAAATCAGATTTAGGGAATTTTATTAAAATTCAGCATAAATATGGTTTTGAGTCAATATATGGTCATTTGAGTGCAATTAAAGTTAAAGTTGGGCAAACAGTTGTAAAAAATCAGGTGATAGGAAAAGTTGGATCTTCAGGTAAAGTGACTGGACCACATTTACATTACACTTTAAAAAAAAATGAAGTATTTTTAGATCCCTTTGATTTTATTTTTATGAATTTCCAAAAAGAATTTTAGAACTTTTTATTTAAGGAAATGGCAACAAAAATATTTTTGCTGCCATTTATGTTTTATTCTACAGTGACAGATTTAGCAAGGTTTCGAGGTTGATCAACATTTCTGCCCCTCAACACAGCAATATAATAGGAAATTAGTTGTAAAGGAATTACGGTAAGTAAAGGCTGAAGAACTTCATGCGTATTCGGAATTTCAATTACAAAATCAACCATATTTTTTACTTGCTCGTCCCCCTGTGTTACAATAGCAATAACTCTACCTTTTCTCGCTTTAACTTCTTGAATATTTGAAACTACTTTCTCATAAGAGCTATCTTTTGTTGCTATAAAAACTACCGGCATATCTTCATCTATTAAAGCAATTGGTCCGTGTTTCATTTCAGCAGCCGGATAGCCTTCAGCGTGTATATATGAAATTTCTTTTAACTTTAAGGCGCCTTCTAGAGCAACGGGAAAATTTAGTCCCCTTCCTAAAAAAATAAAATTTTGTGCAAAAGTAAATAGTTTGGCCATATCTTTAATTTCTTCAGCTTTTTTAAGAATTTGTGCTACTTTTAGAGGTATTGCCGCCATTTCTAATAAAAGCCTCCTATACGTTTGATCAGTAATGGTTCCTTTTGCTTGGGCAGTTGCAATAGCCAGCATAGTTAAAACGGAAACTTGTGCAGTAAACGCTTTTGTACTTGCAACTCCAATTTCTGGACCCGCATGCGTATAAATTCCCCCATCAGTAATTCTGGAAATTGATGAACCAACAACATTGCATATGCCAAGAATTATGGCACCTTTTGATTTCGCCATTTCTAATGCTGCTAATGTATCTGCAGTTTCACCTGATTGAGAAATAGCAATCACAAAGTCCCCTTCTTTAATAATTGGATTTCTATATCGAAATTCTGAAGCATATTCCACTTCCACATTTATTCTAGCTAATTCTTCAAACAAGTATTCTCCAACTAAGCCTGCATGCCAAGAGGTTCCACAAGCTACGAAAACAATTCTTTTCGCTTTAGCAAGCTTCGATAAATGTTCTCGCATTCCACCAAGTTGTATTATAGCTTCTTCTGCGTTTATCCTTCCACGCATACAGTCAGCTATAGATTTTGGCTGCTCAAATATCTCTTTCAGCATAAAATGATCATAGCCACCTTTTTCTATTGCCTCGAGTTCTAATTCCACAGTTTGAATATATGGATCTTGCTCTTCGTTTTGCAAATTTTTGATGATCAATCCTTCCGTAGTTACAATAGCTATTTCCAGGTCATCAAGATAAACCACTTCTTTAGTATACTCAATTATTGGAGTAGCATCTGAAGCAAAGAAAAATTCATTTTCTCCTATCCCAATTACTAATGGGCTTCCTTTCCTTGCGGCCACTAATTGGCCTGGATTATCAGAATCTAAAACAACTATTGCGTAAGCCCCAACTACTTCTTTCAATGCAATTCTTACGGCTTCTGGTGTATCGCAATTTTTAGTTTTTTTGATTTCTTCAATAAAATTTATTAAAACTTCAGTATCTGTTTGACTATGGAAAACATAGCCTTTATTGATTAAACTTTGTTTAATAGTTGCATAGTTTTCAATAATTCCGTTATGAATAATGGCCAATTTGCCTCCATTTGATAAATGTGGGTGAGCATTTGTATCATTGGGCTCACCGTGTGTAGCCCATCTAGTATGACCAATTCCTATAGTAGCATGGAGCTCTGTTTTTGGTAAAACCGCTTCTAAGTCAATAACTTTGCCTTTTTTCTTATAAATATTTAGACTACCATTTATTAGAGCAATTCCGGAGCTATCATAACCTCTATATTCTAACCTTTTAAGTCCTTTTAAGATTAATGGGGCCGCATCCCTATAACCAACGTAAGCAACAATTCCACACATATTATTTCTTGGAAAAATACAATGTTATTTAAAACTTTCTAACAAAAATAATGGAATATTATTATAAAAAAGCGATTTGAAATTTTAAATAATTTTAATATATTCTATAAAGTAAATAAAAAAAGCCTGAGCATGCTCAGGCTTTTAGAATTGGTATGGAATTAAAATTTTGTATAAAATATTTTTAGCTTTGGTTTTAGAAAAACAGTGCGTCGAATTTGGTCATTTTGCAAAATACCGTTTCCATCGCTTGTTAGGTTAGCAGGCATTAATAGTAAAGAGCCTGGAGTTTGCCTTTTATTTGTAATTTTTTGCAAATAATTTGTTACATCTATGGTTAGCGTATTAGTTGAGTCAATATAAGTGCCCAAATTCCCTGATAAATCAGTGCCAATTGGGGTTAGATAAGAGAGCCTTTTATTTGAATCCCTAACTTGTTGGTTTTTTATATCTAGTTCACCCACTATATAAAAAAATATCTTTGGGATCTGTTTTGAAATAGAGGTTTTATCAATAATAAATTCTATGGTTGCTCTACTAATTCTAATATTAGTTCCTAATTTGTTTATATTCCCAAAATCTATTTTAGTCCCAATTCCTGTACTTGATTGAATATAAGTTTTGCCATTAGAAGCTGTAGAATTAAGTTCATTAGCATTTTTGGTTAATTTAGCTAATGGAGTCCCAGTTCTATTCGCCAAAATTTGGGAATGACGTGGTCCATTTAAGTCGAAATTGTAAACCAAAACATTTGTTTCATTTGCATTATGATAATAGACACTAAAAGTACTAGTTGTAGAAGCAAATTCACCAGTATTAAATCCATAAACAGCCTTTGCATTGTTTTCAGGCACAATGGCAAATCCTTTAAAAGCATTTACAAATGCAGCATTAGTTTTTCGTTCTGCTGCAGTTAAATTTAACATTTCTTTAGCAACACTTATTGGAAGTGTTACATAATATGCCAAAGTAGTATCAAAAGTTTTGTTTTTAAAAGTTGCAGAATTAATAGTGAATTTAGTTAGAGGGGTTGCTTCAAAATCAATGCCTTCTTCTCCATTATAGTTTTTTGAATAATTCATTGCAGTTTTGAGTCTATGAATTCCAAAAGTTGCTTTTGACAAAGTATCTCCAGTTATTAATCCTGTGTTTATCATTCTGAATCTAACTGAATCGGCAATTGCGTTTGGCAAAAATGTAAATGGAACTGATGAATCTCCAAAAGAGGCTTTTAATAGGGTAGGTTGAAAGAAAGCAGTTGCCTTAATACTTCCAAAAATAGGATCATTTAAGTTTCCTGTTAAAATATAAGATGATCTTCCATTAACATTTGAATCTGACAATACTGTGGAAGTAACAAGACTTAAAGTGTCGGTATAACTTGCTGCAGCACGGTCAATTCCTTGAAAATCGTATCCAATTTCTGTTGGATTTTCACATGCTAAAAAAAATACAGAAATTAGCATAAAGCTCAATTTCTGTACATTTAAAAAAACTTTATTCATACTACTATTAAACTGCCAGCTCGGTATAAAGGTTAAAGAAGGTTTCAGTCGCGTTTTCGTCATCAATATAAGATTCAATTTGTTTATCTGTTGTTTCTAACAAAGCCTCTTTAATGGTTTCGTTTAATGTTCTATTAGCTTTTACAATTACGTCTGAATACTCACAACCAATTTTTATGAAACCCATAAAGTCTGCTGATCTTAAATTTGCTAAATTCTCATCACTAATATCTAACATCTTAACTTTAGGCAACATATCGTCGGCAAACTTGTGTTCAAAAACATTGTTATAAACTGAGAAAATAGTTTTAGTGTTTTTGAAAATTGGATCGTTTTTGTAAGTAGTTTTTAAATAAAGTGGAATTAAAGCGGTCATCCAGTCCGTACAATGCACCACATCTGGCGACCACCCTAACTTTTTTACAGTTTCTAACGCTCCTTTGCAAAAGAAAATTGCACGTTCGTCATTATCATCATAAAAATTACCGTTTTTGTCATTGAATACCGTTTTTCTTTGAAAATAATCTTCATTATCTAAAAAATATACTTGAAGTTTAGCAGAAGGAATTGAAGCAACTTTAATAATTAAGGGCTTTTCCTCCTCACCAATTGTGATATTAATTCCAGATAATCTTACAACTTCATGTAAACGATGCTTTCTTTCATTGATAAGTCCAAATCTCGGCACGAGTATTCTAATTTCCATCCCTCGCTCTTGCATTTCTTGAGGAAGTTTTCTAAGAAGGGAAGAAATTTCAGAAATTTCCAAAAATGGGTCGATTTCACTTGAAATATATAAAATTCGTAATTTACTCATGCCTTAATTTAATAAAATTTAGCGAAATTTGAAACAGTATTTGTTTCGGGTGCAAAGATACTAAAAAAAAATCTATTAATAATCAAGTATTTAAAACAAATTGATAGCTATTTGTTTAAATTAGGCTATTATTGAAGGACTTTATGGTTAATTTTTTTGAATTTCATCGAAATTTAGAAGTAACTCTTTTTATTTAAAGAAAAATAGATTACCAATTTCAAATACGTATTTAATTCATTTTAGATTTTAAAACAATATGATGATTGCTGTCTATACAAATTTCTAAATCCAAATACTTTAGGTGTTGATTTGTATAAGCTAATATGGGCAAATTGGAAGAAATTACTAAATCAAAATACTCGGTTAAGGGCTCTTCGTAAACATTTTCACAAATATCAATGATAGAAGAGTAAGAATAACCTTTTTTCTTGTTTCCATATTTTTGCCATAATATTAATAGAACGTTGTCTAAGGATTTTTTTTCATTAAATTTCTTTCTTATTTTCAAGTCTAAAATCAGAGCCGCAATGGCTCCTTTATGATAAACAGATACGGTTTTTTTGGGAATACTTTTATCATAGCCGTCTACCCAAAGATCGAAAGATGATTCTAGTAGTGATTGAGATGCTTGGTCAGAATTTTCGAAATGTCTCCTAAAAACGGTTTCTAATTCATGTAAATATTGATTTTTTGAAATTATACCAGAGTCGTATAAAATTTTGTCTCCATAATAAGTTGTAAATCCTTCCGCCACAAAACAAGTTTCAAAATAATTTTCTGTATTATAATCATAAGGTAGAAGCTCCATTGGCCGAATTTTGGCAATATTCCACGCATGAAAGAGTTCATGCGAAACTAGACCTAAGAGGTCATAATAATAATTTTCTCCTAAGATTCCTTTCTCTCCTAACACCATTACGGTAGAATCAGCATGTTCTACTCCATGATAATAGGAATTACTTGGAATCAAGAGGTAAAAGTGATAATTTTTTTCTGGAAATTTTCCAAACAAATTTATTTGAAAAGCACAAAGTGTTTGCAAATCTTTTAAAAGTCTAGTTAATTCTATTTCAAAAATACCATCAATCCACAAATTAAATTTCGTGTTTTTTATTTCGAAAGTCGAATGGCTTAAGGATTGGCTAATAACAAACGGGGTATCGAAGAGTTCATGAATTGTATTCGCTTTAAAATAATGATACAATAATCTTTTTTCTATTTTTTTTGCACAAGCTACGGTTTCAGAAGCAGGATTTTCAATAAAAACTTCACACGTATATTCTTGATTTTTAATTAAATACATACATAAATTTGAAGGATTTATTAACTTTATTCTTTCATTCACAAAACAACTCCCAGCATTTAACTCATTGGAATAATAACTATAATTAATAATTAATTGATCGGATGGGTCTTTTGAAATTGTCCATATATTTTTTTTCGTTTTGTGCCAATTTAATTTCTGTTGAAATTGATTTTTTGCTGAAAAATTTAACACATTTTTGGAAAAATTTTGGAACTGATATCTACCTGGTCTCCACAAGGGCAAAACTAGATTAACTGTAGATTTACTATTAGCATCTATTTTTAATGTAAGAAAGGTTAAATGATTTTCTGAATCAAAAGAAAAAAAATATTGTATCATTTTTTTTGAAAGTTTTTTTAATGTCAAATAAATTATTTACTTTTGCACTCCTATTTCGAATCGAGGACAAATTTAACATAAAAAGATATGAAACGTACATTCCAGCCATCAAATAGAAAGCGTGCAAATAAACATGGATTTCGCGAGCGTAGCTCAACTCCAGGGGGCCGCAGGGTATTGAAAGCACGTCGTTCCAGAGGAAGATGGAAATTGACGGTTTCTGATGAGAAAACTCATAAGTAAGAATTTTGATATTCATTAAAAGCTTTTATACTAGCATATAAAAAAGCCGCAATTAATGCGGCTTTTTTCATTTTAAGCTCCCATCACATTGCATTTCTATCATTATTTGATATATTTAAATCTATTTTTATTGCCTTTAAATTTGTTAAATGCAGAAGCAGCAATCTTTTAGTAAACTAGAAAGGATCAAAAGTAAGCTTTTGATTGATTCTCTTTTTGATAGAAAATCGGAGGAGAATATGTCTTTTCTTGTTTTTCCTATTAAAACTATTTTTTCAATAGCTGAAGATGCACCAATTTTAGATATATGGCCACAAGTCATGGTCTCTGTTTCGAGTAAAAAATTCAAAAAAGCAGTGGATAGAAATTTAATAAAGAGAAGGATGCGAGAAGCGTATCGATTAAATAAAATAGAGGTTAATAAGCAGACTATGGCCGCATTTATTTATGTTGCTCCCTACATAGAAGAATATTCTAAAATAGAAAAAGCTATGATTCGCAGTCTTTCAAGACTAAAGTCTTTTAATAAAACTTCCTAAAAATGCCGCTACAAAAGAAGGGAATATAGCTATATGAGTGGCAAATATTGCCATGTCTGGATTAGCTGCTTTTATATTTAGTGAAATATTTAACCAATACATACCAATAATAATAATAGTTTGTATTATTGACAAAATCCAACCTTTTTTTTGGTCCAAAATTCCATAGAAGAATGAAAATAACACAGTAAATAAAACGGGAATGTATATTATTTGAGTTGAAAAAATTGCAAAAACTTGAAGAAATGAGAGAAAAAGGCATATTAACACTTTATGAACAAAATTTATTTTTGGCATTATTATTTTTGGTGTAAATAGAATTTAGTTCTAGATTAATTTGAGTTTAAGTATAAATCTAATAATCTTGTTCGTTAATCTATTATATTTGGTTCAAAATTAATTCTAAATAAATAATTCTTTTAAACATAATTAGGTATAAAAAATAATGAAGAGGAAGATAAAATCATTTTTTATTGGCTTAACGATTATTTGTAGTGTGGCTTTAACCAGTTATACTATTGACGATCGCCTATTTGAAATTACAAAAAATTTAGATGTATTTTCTACTATGTTTAGGGAGTTAAATGCCTTTTATGTAGACGAAGTTAATCCCGATAAAGCCATTAAAGCCAGTATTCAAGCTATGTTGAAAAACTTAGATCCCTACACGGTTTTTTGGAATGAAGATGAAATTGAAGATGTTTTTACACAAAATGCTGGTACTTATAACGGAATTGGGGCCAGTATTGATTATTATGAAGGTAAGCATATTGTTGTTATGCTTTATGAAGGCTCTCCAGCAGATAAAATGGGAATAAAGATTGGGGATGATATTCAAAAAATTAATGGGGTTGACGTTACAAAGAAAGACGATTCAGAGTTTTCGAGACTTTTAAAAGGCCAAACAGGCACAAATGTAAAACTTGTTGTAAAGCGATTTGGACAAACTAAAAATTTAGATATTTCAGTAGGAAGAGATATTATAAAGACGCCAAACGTACCACATTATGGAATGATTAATGATGAGGTGGGATATATTTTACTTACTGATTTTAGTGCTACGGCCGCTAAAGAGATTAAAACCGCCACATTGGAATTGAAAGAAAAAGGCATGAAAAAGTTGGTTATTGATCTAAGAGGAAATCCTGGGGGTTTGTTAAATATGTCTGTAGAAATATGTAATTTTTTTATTCCTAAAGGTTTAACTGTGGTGGAAACAAAAGGGAAAGTCAAAGAATGGAATAAAAAATATTTGACAATGGCGGCTCCACTGGATACTGATTTACCTATTGCGGTATTAATAAACGGAAGAAGTGCATCTGCTTCGGAAATTGTAAGCGGAACTTTACAAGATTATGATAGAGCAGTTTTAATTGGACAACGGTCTTTTGGGAAAGGCTTAGTTCAAGTTACTCGAGATTTAAGTTATGGTACAAAAATGAAAATTACTACTTCGAAATATTATATTCCATCGGGGAGGTGTATCCAAGCCATTGATTATGCAAATAGGCTTACTGATGGAAGCGTTTCTAAATTACCTGATTCATTAAGAGCTTTGTTCAAAACAAAAAATGGAAGACCTGTCTATGATGGAGGAGGGGTAGAGCCAGATATAAAGACGCAAAGTAGCGAATTGTCAGAATTTACAAAAGCCTTGATTTCAAAAAAGAAAATTTTTGACTTTGCTACGAAATACTATTTCACCCATTTAGAAAATAAACCTGCCGAAAAGTTTTCTTTAACTTCAAAAGATGTGCAAGATTTTGAAAATTGGCTAGGGGCACAAAGTTTTGATTATAAAACTCCTAATCAAGTTGCTCTTGAAAATTTAATTATAAGTGCAAAACTTAGTGGCGATTATGTTAAAATGAAAAATCAATTAGAAGAGGTTAAAAAAATTGCAGATTTAGGATATGAACAATTGGTAAAAACGAATGTTAAACAAATAAAAGAACAATTAGAATTAGAAATATTAAGTAGATATTATTATCAAAAAGCCATGAAGTTTGTTTCTTTTGAAAAAGACGAAGACATTCAGGAAGCCTTAAAATTGTTTTCTGATATGAATAAATACAAGTCAATTTTGGCTAGAAAATAAATGAGCAAAATACTTTCAATTGATGCTTCTAGCTCAGGTTGTTCTGTTGCTTTGTTTGAAGATAATATATTACTTAGTTATTCTGAAATAAGTGTGGAGCGATCTGCCGCAGAATATTTTACAATGTTGATTGAGCAAGTGCTAAGTAATGCTAAAACTACAATGGCTGAACTTGATGCAATAGCAGTTGCAAAGGGGCCTGGATCTTATACTGGTTTAAGAATTGCAGTTTCCACAGCAAAAGGTTTATGTTTTGTATTAGATAAGCCTCTAATTTCCTACGCTACATTAGAAGGAATGGTGCAGCAGTTATTTTTAAAAGAAGGTTTTGATTTACTTTGTCCAATGCTTGATGCAAGGAGAATGGAGGTTTATAGTGCTTTTTACGACGCAAAAACAAAAGAAAATAGAATTGAAATTTCTGCTGATATAATAGACGAAAATTCGTATTTTGATTTGTTAGATAACAATAGGATTCTTTTTTTTGGAGAGGGAAGTAAAAAATGTCTTTCTATATTAACTCATAAAAATGCCTACTTTTTAGAGAGTGAAATAAGGCCTCAAGCAAGCTTCTCAGGTTCAATAATATTTGAAAAATTCAAAATCAAATTATTTGAGGATCTTATAAGTTTTGAGCCATTTTATTTGAAGGAATATCTCTTTAAAACAAAAAAGCCCTGAATTTCAGGGCTTTTCTTCTTTAATATTCGTCTGTTTCTTCCACCAACTCAGCTTCCGGTTTTTCTCTTACTACACTAGAAACCTTTTCTTTAAATTGTTTTACTTTTCTGGTTAATGTGTTCATTGCAATGTCTGTAGCTGCTTCGAAAGTGTCAGCGGTTTCGCTTACAAAAATTGAACTTCCAGGTAAATTCAATTTTATTTCAATCTGTTTTTTATGGGTGTTTAATTTGTCTCCTTTGGCAAGCTTTAAAAAAACTTCGCCACCGATTATTCTGTCGGAAAAGGTTTCTAGTTTATCAAGTTTTTTTTGAATAAATAATTTCAATGAACTGTCCGCACTAAAGTGCACTGCATTTACTTGAATCTTCATAATTACAATTCTTTATTTAAGTGAAACACTGGATTTTGAAAGTGAAATTTATCACTAATTGAAGGTAATTATTTTTATATTATAAAGCAAAACAAATCTTGATTTTTTTTAAGAATTCATTGCTAATTAAAACTACTCTAATTTAATATTTTGTCGAAAAACATTTCATAAATTACAATATAATGTGGTTTTTTCAATATATTTCTTTTTTTTAATTTTGTATTAAGATTTCATTTATAAGCACTTAAATAAATTTCATTATTGTATTATTCTAATTTGAGGTTATTTGTTTTTGTTTAGTTTAAAGTAAATATATTTTCAATTTGCGTGTAAATTAATTTGACATTTTCCTACATTTTAGTGCTTTAAATTCTTAAGTTGGTTAAGTATTTTTTAGGATTTACCAAACATTAAAGTCTTTAAAAGTTTTCTTAACATTTGATTCTGTAGGCTTATTTTTAGACTCCCATGTTGCATTTAGCTCTAAAGCTACCAGACCTTTTAAATTCATCATAGCCATAAAATCATCTACCTTTTTAATAAAATCAGGAGATCTTCTCGCCGCTTTTAATGAGAAATCTCTAGAAAGTATGTCGCCTTTGGTCTGAAGTTCATTTTTTTTCTCAATAACATAATTTAGTCTGTCAATCAAATCTTTCATTGATTTTCCAATTACCTCAGTTGCTTCTAAAGTTCCAATAGTAAGAACCGTAGTGCCCCCAATTGTCGAAATAGCTCGCTGAACGTCAGGTTTGTTTTTGGAAAGAATAGAAGAGAATCCTGTAGTTGCACCTAATGAAGCATTGACAACAGACCGACTTTTTTTGCCTTTTCTAGCTTTATTGTAAGCTTTTTTTAATTCTTCCTCTTTTTCCTTTAATTGTTCTAATAATTCCCAGGCTCTTGTCAAGGTTCCAAAATACAGATTATAGTTTTTTTTATCTGTTTCTGCCTCATTAATTGAATTTAGAATTGAAAAGTTAATTCGTTTAACTTCTCTTTTTTGAGATTTATCTAAGGTAAAAAAATCAATATAAAAACTAACTGAGTCTTTAGGATCTTGCACATAATCGTATCCAGGAAGCCAAACGAATTCATATTGATTATTGCTATTTTTTGTGAGCAAGGTTTTAGGTAAGCCAGTTTGATTTGATAAGAAATCAAAAACTTCAATATCTTCATCTCCATTAGGATCTGATAGGTAGAACTTTATGTTAATATTTTCGTTTTCTTTGATTTTTAAGTATTCATTTTTAGGAATTGAAATAATTTGGGGAGGCAAATCCAATTGTGTAACTTCTACTTTTAATTTTCCTTTTGTTTGTGATTTATTTGGTTGGTCTTGCACAAAGAATTCAATATATATTGGTTTTTCTTTAATTGCTCTAAATTGGTTATAAGAAGGCTTCCAATTTATTTCTCCAATACTTGAAAGAGTCATGCCCTCTGGAAGAGTTTCTAGAGAAGGAATGAATACTATTTGATCATTATCTTCATCAAATGCTTCTTCTGATTTTATTTTATAAGAATTAGTAGTGTTATATTTAATGTAAAAAGGCAATAATTCAGTTACAACGGGACTTCGATTAACATGTTTTACTTTTAATTCAATGATTGCAGTTGTTTTTCCTTCTGTTATTGAATTTGCTTCCACAATAAATTGATAAAGTTTTTCTTTTTCAATTCTGTTTACCAAGCTAAAGCTGGGTATCCAAGAAAAGAATCCAAGGGAATCTAAATTCATTCCAATTTGTCTGCCTTGTTGAATATCAAACTTAATTTCTGAATTTAAAGAGTCACTTAAACCATTTAATTTAAATAAAATAGGTTCCCCTTCTAAGCCAATATTCCAATTTTTTTCTGAAGGCAATTGGATTTTAATTGTATGGTTTTGAGCTATTGTAAAGTAGGAAAAGAATAAAAGCAGGATTAAATTTTTTATGAAATATTTAAACATTAGGTTCACTTTTTTTTGGTATAACTACACATGGAAAGCCAAAAAGACATTTGTCTTGAATCATTTTTACAACCTCTGTAGGTACGTTTTCTTCCCACCCTGTTTCTCCTCTTTGGATTAAATCAAGCATATTATCAGTTTGAATACTAAGGTTTGACATGTCATAATGATAAATGTCTTCTATTTTATTGTTGGCAATTAGATAACGAAATAAATCATTTAAATGAGATGGAGGGTTAAACTTCATGCAGTTCATTATAATGTTATTTCTCAAAGTTGGGTACACAAACAACTTAACTTTTCTACTAAATAACGTAGCAAATGATTCTAATATTTCGCCTGGTAAGTCTTTGTAGTTTTCTTCTTCAAAAATATACTCTAGATTAGGATAACCAATTACTAAACCAATTTTTAAACGAGTGATTTTTGAAAGGTAGGATACTAATTTGTAGTATTCAATGTAATTAGTAATCATTACTGTTTGTCCTAAAGAGCATAAGATATCTACTCTATCTAAAAAGTCTTTTTCGTCTATTCCTTCTTTACCTTCTTGCAAAGATTGCAGTGTAAGTTCAGATACCACCACTAATTTACTTTCGTCAACATCGGATTCTTGCACAAATTGCCTGACCCCGTTTTCAAGCATATCTAAGTGCACATTAATAATTGGTCTAAAACGGCCCCTTAAAACAAAAATGTGTTTTTTATAAAGTGAATCAGAAGGCTGTAAAATTTTCCCATCTGGACCAAAAAGAGCCAAATCGCAAAATCCATTTTTTACTAGCCTGAGACTCATAAGTCGGCTATCTACCGATTTAAAATGAGGGCCTTCAAATCGTATCATATCAATCTGAATTCTATCTTTAGACAAATTGTCTCTTAAGGACTCTAATAAAATTTCAGGGTCTTCATTATAATAAAAGCATCCATAAATGAGGTTTACTCCAACAATCCCCATCGCTCGTTGTTGTAAAATTGTATCGTTATCAAGCATTCTGATATGGACTACCACATCATGATATTCGCCATTTGGATGCAATTGAAACCTACATCCAACCCAGCCATGCGGTTCATTGTTTTTATGATAGTTTAGAGCAACTACGGTATTTGCAAATGAAAAAAACTGAGTATTTTCTCCTCTTTGATGATCAAGCCTTTCAATTAGTAGGTTGTATTCATGATCAAGCATACTTTCCAATCGCTCCTGGCACACATATCTTCCATCTTTTACTGGTCCATAAATAGCATCAGAAAATTTCATATCATAGGCAGACATAGACTTTGCTATGGTACCCGACGCTCCACCTGCTTTAAAGAATGACCCGGCTACATCTTGACCTGCTCCAATTTCTGCAAAAGTGCCATAAATATTTTTATCAAGATTTATTTTGAGGGCTTTTTGATTCGTTCCTAAACCAAGGTCATGGATAACTGACATAAAAAAGTGGGTCTTTGAATTTTTGTTCCACAAAGGTAATGAAATTTGTATTTTTGAGGTATAAATTATGCCCTTTTGTTCATATTATCGGGGTATATCAGTATTACTTTCTTTCTCATTAGGATTATTTTTTTTTGGATTTATTATTAAGGAAGAATACAATTATTTCTATTATAATTATTATTAATACAATAATTATTGTAAATTATATAATTATTATAATTTCAGAAAATAATGAAAAATACAACTTATACTCGTTTCATTTTTTTAATATATTTAAATTTAATTCTTGATTTTCTTTACAAATTTGTAGTGACTTCTTGGAAATTGATTTGCGATATAGAAATTATGTGCTTGTAATCTTTTAATATTGCTAGCTATTTCAATTTGAACCCAACCATTTTCATTAGCCAATTGCTCCACTAAGCAAAGGAGCTCTTTCCCAATTTTGGCGTTTCTGAATTTTTCTGTTACAATTAATTCTTGAACTTCCGCTATTGTGGCACAATGATGTAAAGGGGTACTTAGGAGGATACTTACAAACCCTATTATTTTTTTTTCAATTTCTTTTACAAAATAAACTACTTTTTTGTCTTGAATATTTTTATAATATATTTCTTTGAATGATTCTTGGGCGAATGAAAAATTTTCAAGTTCAACAATCAAATCGTAGACCTCTATCCAATCATTTTCATTTGCTTCTCTGATCATAGTTGAAATCGAAAATAAAATTAATCAGCTAATAATATGGTATTAAAAACATACATGCCTTTAAAAAATAAAATATAATTAATATAATCACTTAAATATTAAGTACTTACATGTCATTTGATTTAAAAGGGGGACTTTTTGTTTGCTACATAAAATCACGAGATGACTATTTAGTATCTTTACTTAAAATCTAAACCCTCCTTTTTATTAATTTAGTCAAACGCCGGCATTAAAAATATTAAGATTGAGGTGGATTGGTTGGTTTTATTTTGTTAGCCCAAGCGTTTAGGTTTTCTTCTAAAACTTCTAAAGGGAGGCATCCATTTTTTAAGATTTCTGAATGAAATTCGGCCAATCTAAAATCTTTATTTAATTGTATGCTATATTTATTTCTAAGTTCCCTAATTTTTAAAGCTCCAATTTTGTAGGAAAGTGCTTGACCGGGAATTGCCATATACCTTTCAATTTCGGCAATCGCCCCTTGCTCAGATATAGCTTCATTAGCCATCATGAAATTTAAGGCTTCTTCGCGACTCCAGCCTTTAGTGTGCATTCCAACGTCTACAACTAATCGAATTGCTCGATGCATTTCGTCACCTAATGCACCCATATATTGGTAAGGGTTAGTATATAAGCCAAGTTCTTTGCCTAAAGATTCCGTATAAAGAGCCCAACCTTCTCCATAGGCTCCATACCAACTAAAACGCATAAATTTTGGAATTTTTTGGTTTTCTTGTTGCAATGAAACCTGATAATGATGTCCAGGAATGGCTTCATGTAAGAATAAGGACTCCATCCCAGAAGTAATATTAAAAGTTTTAGCATCAGGAATTGGGACATAAAAAACTCCAGGGCGTGTTCCATCTGCAGTTCCTTGTAAGTATTCAGCACTGGCGGTGGCTTCTCTAAAAGCCTCAGTTCTCCTAATTTCAAATTTAGTTTTAGGACTTATTGAAAACATTTTAGCAAGATTAGGTTCAATTTTAGATTGAATAGTTCTAAAGGCTTCCAAGACTTCATCTGGAGTTTTAAAAGGCATTAGTTTTGAGTCATTTTTTAAACTGGAGAAAAATGCATTCAAATTTCCTTTAAATCCAACTTCAGTCTTAACTTTTTCCATTTCTCTTTTAATCCTATCTACTTCGGATAATCCAGTTTGAAATATTTCATTTGGCGATTTCAAAGTGGTGGTCCAGGCGTAGGTTAAATAATCGTAATATTTTTTTCCGTTTCTTACAAACATAATTCCGCTTGTAGGTCTTGAAACTTTCAAATACTCGGCTGATAAAAAATCTCCAAGTTTATTATACGTTGGATTTATTTTTTCGATTATAGCTTTCTTATATTTTTCAGTTAAATTTTGTTTTTCTGAGGCTGAAAAACTAGACGGAATGTTTTTTATTGGACCAAAAAATACGCTTTCTTCTACTGTGGAATTGGATAACTCTTTCATTTGAGGAATCATTTTCACTACCAAAGATTTTGGTAAAATCCATCCGTCGACAATTCCTTTTCTAAAATTCACGATGGCAGAATCTCCCCAAATTGAAAATTGATCTACTCTTTTAAGCCAGTTTTCATAATCTTTAATAGTTTTAAATGGCTGTGAAGCCTCTCCACTTCCTAGTTGTGCAAATGTTAGCGGTAAGCCTTCAAATTGATTAAACGGCATTAAATGTTTTGGAAAGTTAAGGCTTTCGATTTCGGAATTAATTGAAAAGCGGAGCGTATTATAGAATACTTTTTGATCTTCATTTAGGTCTTTTTCAGCGAAATTATCTAATTCATTAGAATATTTTTGATAAAAAATCAGGAGTTGATTTCTGTAACTATCAGTAATATCTAAAGGTAACAAGTCATTAAATCTATTGTCACCTTGTGAGGTAGCTTCTAAAGGGAAGAACTTGAAGCGTTCTTCGAAATAATTTTCAAAAAGCAAATCCAGTTTCTTGTTGTTTTTTGGTTTTGAGTCACATCCCGCAAAAAATAACCCGCAACAAATGAAAACTAGTATTTTTTTTACCATAATTTTATTTTTTTCTTGTATCTATAATTGAGACTATTTTCCAGGAAGTATCAGTTTTTATTAAAGTGAAAACGTTTGTTCCAAAATGGCTTAATTTACCATTAATGTAAAACTCATAAGGTGTCCATGCAATAGCTAAAGCCTCATCGATATTTATTTGATAGGAGAGTAATCTTTCTTCCAAAGTGGTATTAGGTCTTAAAGTTCCGATGGACGTAATAAAATTTTGAATCTTATCCTTTTTATATACAGAAGGTTGTCCTGTTTTTATACCAACTGTTTGTAATGTGCATTCTGGATGTAGTACAGTTTTTAATAGGGTAGAATCACTTGATTTCATTGCTTCAAATACAACATTTATAGTATTTTTTATTTGAAGTTCTTGATTGACTTGCCCATAAGAATATTCAAAATTTACGATTAGAAATAGAAACAAAACATTTTTCATAAAATTAATTGGTAAATGCAGTTAAATAATTCTTAGCTCTTAGGCTTAATATTTTTGTTAATTTCTTAAAAATTTAGAATTCTATTTGTTGAATTACTTATGAATTAAAATTGAATTTTTTCCATTAAAGAATTTTGAAAATCATTCGGATTTTAATCCTTAAATATACAATGACATTTTTTAAAAAGTTAAATTTTTTTTTAAATTCTCCATTTAAAGGAGAATTTATCAATTGCCCTCATAGTGCATAATATTCCTTCCAAGTGATCATATTCATGTTGAATTAACTCCGAAGTGTCATTTTCAAAGGTTTCTACCTGAGGTTTCCAGTTTTGATCTAAATAGTTTACGGTTACTTTTTGGTGCCTTTTGACTTTTACAAAAAGCTGTGGGAAACACATACAATCATCCCAAACTTCCATCATTTCTTCACTCAAAAACGAAAATGTAGGATTTATGAAGATTTTTGGCTCTGTAATGTTCATATAAATTAGTCGTTTCATAATTCCTAATTGTGGGGCTGCTATTGCCCTGCCAAAATTATATTTTAACCTAATTTCCTTCATTACATTATGAAGATCTGCTGTCCATTCATTTAACTTGTCTAATTCTGATTCGACAATAGGCTCAGCCTTTTCATATAATTTGGGGTTTCCTAATACTAAAAGATCGGAGATGGTTTTCATTTAAAAAAAAAATGTTTAAAGGGCTAATTTAAACATTTTTTATGGAAGAAAAATAGTCGGAGTATTATATTGATTTCCTAACATTTACAGCTGTAGCACCTTTAGGCCCCATTTCTACTTCAAAACTTACGATATTATTTTCTTTTACTTCGTCTTTCAAATTGTTTACATGGAAAAATACACTTTGTTGCGTTTCCAAATCTTTAATAAAGCCAAAACCTTTAGCATCGTTATAAAAAGAAACCACACCTTTTCTAATGGAGTCTACGATATCCAAATCACTTCTTTTTGGAATACTGATTTCAATTTCACTTAGAGTGACTTTCCTCTTTTTTGTAGGATCAGGCTGAACACTCGTAAGATTGCCATTCTCATCTACATACATCATCATATCTTCGAGATTACTTGTCTTCTCAACGTCTTTTTTATCAATACGCTTTTGCTCTTTATCTTTTCTCTTTTTCTCTTTTTTATTTCTTACTTCTTTTTTATTGAAAGTTTCTTGCGATTTGGCCATATTAAGAACTAATGTTTATTGTTAAATAGATTTTAGCCAAACAATGACTAAAATTTTACGAGGTAATGGTACAAAAGAATAACCTAGTTTCGATAAATTAAATTACATTTTATGTAATCCTTTTTTTATTGATTTCGAAATCTGTCACATCCGGTAAAAATATTATAATACTATTTTTATGGATAAATTGAAAAAAATACTAAAAAGTAGAATTGTAATTTGTAGTAAATACCTAATAATCTGTAAATATAGGTATTTTTTACCAGAATATACTATCTGATTTAGTTAATTTTGTTTTAACTGGGAGTGGGCTTATCTTTACCAAATAAAGCCAATTTAGATTTGGTTTTTATAATTGACATTTAGATAAAAAAGAGAAATCTCCTAAAATAATAATAACTAATTTTTTATTTATCGATTTTTTTTTCGGATTTAATCGCAATTCCATTCGTGTCTTTTATTTTTTGACAGAAAAGTATTAAAAATTTTAAAGAGAGCATGGTATAAATATTTAAGTACGTGTGAATTTTTTAGGCAAATTAATTTTAAGATATTGGCAATTTTAGTCAATTCTTTTTAGAATAAATTTTAAGAAAAGTGAATTTCATTATTTTGGTGGATTTTATTGTGTAAGTCTAAATAATTGAATTTAACTTTTTATTGTTAATTAATTGAATTTGTGAATATTGGAATGGGTTTTTCTAAAGTCATAAATAGAATTTAATCAAAATTTTACAGCTATTTTTTGGGGGGCAACGGAAAAAGAACACTTGTTTTTTTCTTATAATTTTGATAAAGTAAATTGTCTTTTTGTTTATTTTCAAGTAAAGGGATGCCAGAAACATAAATGATTAAAATGCTAATAGTCAAAGGGCTAATGATAAAGAAAATACTGTTTTCCAAAGGTACAATAATGGTAAATATACCCCACCACATCATTATTTCGCCAAAATAATTTGGATGACGGGAAAACCGCCACAGACCCGTTTCTAAAATACCTTTACCTTTTAATTTCAAAAATTGAGTTAATTGAAAGTCACCCACTGCTTGAAAGATGAAACCTATTAACCAGATCAAAATCCCTAAAAATGTAAAAATTGAAAATGATTGAATTGGGGTTTTTGCAACTAAAAAAACTGGGCATATAATAATAAGAAGTAGGAAGCCCTGCAATAAAAAAACCTGCAAATAAGATCTTAAAAGAAAATTATCTCCCCATTCTTTTCGCCATTTTAAATATCTAAAATCTTCTTTTTTATTTTTATTTCTTATATATATATGAATACTTAATCTTAAGCCCCAAAGACAAATAAGTCCATAAACCAAGTAGGCAATTATGCCATTTTTTTGAGTAAAATACAAATAGGAACTTATAAGAATATATCCCAGACCCCAGGCAATATCTGCAATGTCATTTCTGTTTTTATAAACAGCTACCCAAAACCATATTGTACTGTAAATAAGGATGATAATCGAACATTTTAATATTAAAAGTGTCATATCAAGCTATCCATTTTGTAATATAAAATCCAGAAATGCTAACTAGCATTGTTAAAAGCATGCCCCAAATTATATCAATAAATACAATGGGTAATGGCCAGTTTTTTAAGGTTGCCAAATTAGTTAAATCGTATGTAGCATAAGTAATAATGCCAAAAAAAGCTCCTCCTATAATTGCTTTCGAGATGGAATCTTTTTCTATAGCTGGTAAAATACAAAAATAAAATATACCAATTATAAACAATAAATAGAATAGTATAGCAGCAGTCCAATTGACTTTATCACTTAAGAAATCAATTAAGTATTTATTGTATAAATCTTTAGCTATTAATCCTAGCCATAACATGTCTAAAATAAAAAAAACAAGTGTGGTAAGGAAGTAGCTAATGATTAGTTTAGAAAGTGACATACTTTTAAATTATTTTTTTGCTTTTTAGAATTTATAGCACTAACTATAAGGGTTTAAATAGTTAGTTATTGAAAACTATTTAAATGAAAGTTAAAAAGAATTTTTGTAATTGTTTAATAGTTAGGCATTTTTCTTTGATTATTAGTAAATTGTTTGTTTGTCGCTTTAAAAAGAAACCGACCTAAAAAAGCTAAAATTTATGAATTTTAAGAGCGTTTTTCTAAACTATCTATTGTGTTTTAAAAAAGTATTTCTGGCATTAAATAATAATTTAATAGTATAAAAAAAAAGAACTTTAAATTACTAATATTTAGTAATTTAAAGTTCTTTTAAATATCTATAAAGCAATATTAATCAACAATAACTGCTTCGCCATTCATTACATCTTGCTCAACATGTTTGAATTTGATGTCTTTTTTAAGTGTACCATTTCTATATTGTACATTTACCTTATCATTTCTATTAGCCACTTTTTGTGATTTTGCTGGAGCCAACATTGCAGGGCCGCTTCCTTCTTCTCCTTCAGATTTATTGGTAGATAGTTTTGGTTTGTTGGTTTTTGGTGGAGCTGCCATTTGTTGGAAACGCATTTCTGCAACATTTGCTTTCAATAAAAATCCAACGGTATCGGTATTTACTTTTTTTAAGAAATTTTGGAACAATTCAACGGCTTCAAATTTATAAATTAACAAGGGATCTTTTTGTTCGTATGAAGCATTTTGAACCGATTGTTTTAGATCATCCATGTCGCGTAAATGCTCTTTCCATTCTTGATCGATTAGGTTTAAAGAAATGTTTTTTTCCATTTCTAAAATTAACTCTCTACCGTCAGTTTCGACGGTTTTTCTAAGGTCACAAAAAACGCCAATATGATGATTTCCGTCACCTACTACAGCCATAAATGGTTCTTCGGTCATGGCTTGTCTATCATTTAAAACATTTTTTAATGTTGGAACAATGTTTTTCCGAATTGCCTCATTTTTTATTTTATAGTGTTTTTCAGCTAAATTATACAATTTATGCGTTAAGGAATTTCCAGCTTTGATATACTCCTCAGAAGATAATTCAGGCTTAAAGCCTAATTTTTGCATGCATCTAACTTCAAATTCATCATAATTATTTGGAGTTGAGTTTACAATGTCTGCACAGGTATCATAAATTATATTAGCTATATCTAACGCTAGCCTTTCGCCAAACAAGGCATTTTTTCTCCTTTTATAAATAGTATCACGTTGGATGTTCATGATATCGTCGTATTCAATCAGGCGTTTCCTCATTCCAAAATTATTTTCCTCTACTTTACGTTGTGCACGTTCTATAGAGTTAGTAATCATGGAGTGCTGAATAACTTCTCCTTCTTCCATTCCCATTTTATCCATTACCTTGGCTATTCTGTCTGAGCCAAACATACGCATTAAATTATCTTCTAAGCTCACGAAAAACTGAGAAGAGCCTGGGTCACCTTGTCTTCCTGCACGACCTCTCAACTGCCTATCCACTCTTCTTGATTCATGCCTTTCTGTACCAACAATTGCTAATCCGCCTGCCGATTTGCTATCCAAAGTAAGTTTAATGTCAGTTCCTCTACCGGCCATGTTAGTAGCAATAGTTACAGTTCCAGGCTTTCCAGCTTCTGCCACAATATCCGCTTCTTTAGCATGTTGTTTGGCATTTAAAACTTGGTGCCCAATTTTTCTCATGGTCAACATTCTGCTCAAAAGTTCTGAATTTTCTACGGACGTTGTTCCTACTAAAACAGGTCTGCCAATGTTTACCATTTCCACAATTTCATCAACAACTGCATTGTATTTCTCTCTGACAGTTTTGTATACTTTATCTTCTTTATCGTCTCTAACAATATTTTTATTGGTTGGAACGCTAATCACATCTAATTTATATATTTTCCAGAATTCTCCAGCTTCAGTTTCAGCTGTTCCTGTCATGCCAGCTAATTTGTGATACATTCTGAAATAATTTTGAAGAGTTACAGTAGCATAAGTTTGAGTAGAATCTTCAACTTTTACATTTTCTTTTGCCTCAACAGCTTGATGTAATCCATCCGACCATCTACGACCGTCCATTATACGACCCGTCTGCTCATCAACTATTTTTACCTTGCCATCCATGGTTACATAGTCTACATCTTTTTCAAAAACCGTATAGGCTTTTAAAAGCTGATTAACTGCATGTATTCTTTCGGCTTTGGTGGAATAATCTCGAATTAATTCGTCATTTTTTAAGATTTTTTCTTCAGCACTTAGTTCCATCTTTTCAATAGCTGCCATTTCTACCCCTAAATCTGGCATAATAAAGAAATTAGGGTCTTGGTCTATTGTGGATAAGAAATCTAAACCTTTGTCAGTAAGTTCTACAGAATTATTTTTTTCTTCGATTGTAAAATAAAGAGGGGCATCTGCTTCTGGCATTAATTTCTGATTTTCAGCTAGATAGATTGCCTCTGTTTCCAATAATAGTTTTTTATTTCCTAATTCTGATAGATATTTAATAAGAGGTTTGCTTTTAGGGAGACCACGGTGAGCTCTAAATAAAGATATTCCTCCTTCTTTTTTGTTACCTTCTGCTATTAACTTTTTTGCTTCAATTAAAAAATTACTAACTACATTTTTTTGAGCATCTACTATTTGAGAAACCCTAGGCTTTAAAGTATTGAAAAGTTCATCGTCGTTTTTCTTGGTCATTGGACCACTGATAATCAGAGGAGTACGAGCATCATCAATCAAAACTGAATCTACTTCATCTACCATAGCATAATGCGGAGGACGTTGAACCATTTCGGCTGGGTCGTTCACCATATTGTCTCTTAAGTAGTCAAACCCAAATTCATTGTTTGTGCCATAAGTAATACCAGCATTGTAAGCATTTTTTCTAGCATTTGAATTTGCAGGGTGTTTATCTATACAATCACAAGTTATCCCATTAAACTCAAAAATTGGCCCCATCCATTCGGAGTCACGTTTTGCCAAGTAATCGTTTACGGTAACGATATGTACACCTCTACCAGCCAACGCATTTAAAAATGCAGGGAAAGTGGCCACTAAAGTTTTTCCTTCACCTGTAGCCATTTCTGAAATGTTTCCTTTATGCAATGAAGCACCTCCGATAATTTGTACATCGTAGTGTTCCATATCCCATTTAATCAGATTGCCTGCCGCTAGCCATTCATTTTTCCAGATAGCTTTGTCACCTAGGATCTCTATATGAGATTTCTTCATAGCGAGTTCTCTGTCCAAGTGAGTGGCAGTTACCTCTAATTGGCTATTTTCTTTAAATCTTTTTGCAGTTTCTTTTACAATCGCAAATGCAGAAGGTAAAACTTCTATTAAAACTTCTTCAAGTTCTACGTTTCTTTTTAATTCTAGCTCATCAATTTTCTTGAATATAATTTCTTTTTCGTCGATACTAATTTCTTCTGAAAATTCTGCTGAAGATTTTAAAGAGTTAACCTCATCATCTATATAGGCAAGTTTTTGATTGATGTATTCTTTAAGTTCCTGGGTTTTGGCTCTAAACTCATCATTGCTTAAAGAATTAAGTTTTTTAAACTCATTATTGGTAGCATCCACAAATGGATTTAAGGTTTTGATATCTTTTTCTGATTTCGTGCCAAAAATTTTTGAAATGCTTTTAGTTAAAAAATTAAACATAGGGTATCGTAATATTATCTTAAATGTCTGTATTAAATGAATTGCAAATTTACTGAATTCCAACGTTTTGATAACAAGAATAGTGCAGCATTTGTAAAAATAGCTTTATTAAGTCAATTTGACAGACTGCTATTTTATAAAAAAATTGTTAAAAAACTATTGTAAGGTATTGTAAATAAATAAATTAAGAAAATTTATTGTCAAAAATTCGTTTTGAAATAATGTTCACAATTCGTTTCGATACTTCTTGTTTATTCTTGAAAAAGTAGCCAATTTGGCTTGAATCAAAGTTTGAAACAATAGAGCCTATAAAAATATTCTTAATTGAATTTTCAGTTTTTAAGCAATTTTCTATTTTGTTTCTTGCATCTTCTGGGTTTTCAAATCTGATTTTTTGAGATATTATATAGTTGTCAAAGTAAGCAATATAGAAATCGTTTTTATTTTTTATTAGAGGTCTCAAGACCTCATTTTGAAAAATTTCAATCGTTAATTCTAACATATTATTCTTGATTAAAAAAAAGTGGCAAATCAAAACACTTTGATCGCCACTTTTTAAATGAGATACATTTGTTAATTTAATCTTTTTCTTAAATAATTAATTGCCATACCATAAGCCTCGGTTGCTGCTTCTTTATCGAATTTAGGGTTGCTTGGATTTGCGAATGCATGAGCAGCATCAAAAATTTTAAATTCTAATTTTTGGTTGGCATTTTTCATATTAGCTGCGAACTCCTCTACAATTGTTTTCGAAATCCATTGTTCTGTGGCGAACAGGCCTAATACGTCAGTTTTTAATAATTTAAGTTTCTCAACATCTTTAACAGGCATTCCATAATACATAACACAGGCTACTGCATTCTTATTTGCAATAATTGCAGATTTTAAGGAAAGACCGCCACCAAAACACCATCCAACACTTCCAATTTTTGCTTTTGGTCCAGCAAATTCTATTCCTCCTTTTATGATTTCTTCCAATCGGTCTTCTTTGGCGGCACCCATATATTCACCCGCTTTTGCTGCATCTGTAGCCAATTTTCCATCATACATGTCAAGTGCTAATACATTTACGTTTTCTCCTAAGTCTTTGTAAAAAACTTCCGCTTGTTTTTTAATATGGTCGTTTAATCCCCACCATTCTTGATACACAAAAAGCCATTTATTCGATTTTGTTTTAGCTTTAATCAAAAATGCATTGGCTTCCTTACTCGTGGTTTTTAATGTGATCATCTCTCCACCATATTCGCTTATGTGGGTGTAGGCTTCTGGGCTAGGGTGCATGTTTTGAAATTTTGAATCTGATACAAAAATTCCCATATTGCCATCATTTGATACAAAAACTGTTTCACAACAAGTTTGAGCATGGGAGCAAAGGCTAATGGTGAGAAAAGCTAAAATAAATAAGTTCTTTTTCATACTATTTAAGTTTATTTAGTTTTGTTTTTAGTTGAAAATGAATAACTACTTTTTTGCCGCTTAGGTTTTCAATTAAAGGTTTTAATAGCGTTTCAGCATTTTTTTTAGTTTGATCTAATATATCCGAACTTATAGCAGATTCTAAAATTTGATTTTCAGCTTTTTTGTATGCTTCGTCTAGCAAAAGAGCTTCATTCAAAAATGCGTAGTCTGTTTTATAAATTTTTGATTTGCTGTGATCTATTTTGTGATTGCATATTTCGGGGTCTGGTAAATTAACTATTATAGTGTCGCCCTTAAAATATATATCCTTTTCTTTTATTAAAGTTAGATCTAAACAACCCACCGCTTCTCCTTGTACAATTAAAATTGCTTTCGGATCTGGCATAAAATCTCTAACAATTTCTTGTTCAACAACATCTCTATAGGAGTATTTTATTAATTCTAATTTACCCATATTGGTCATTTCTTTTAATAAAATATGGTGGGAAGTATTAATTTTATCCTCATCTAAAATTCTAAAGTTTTTTATTTTTTCCCATACAACTATAGAAAATGCTATCAAAACTATCAGAACTAATATTTGGATAACATTTTTTATCATATTGATTTTAAAAACTTTAGATAATTCTAAATCTTCGAGTGGCTGCTATAATAATTCCAATAACCAACAGTCCGGTTCCTAGCCAGAGCAGGTTAATAAATGGTTTTTCAATGGCTTTTAAAACAATATATTCACGTTCTCCTCTACTTATTGCAAAGGTAAATTTTCCTGTAGATGGGTCGATAGAAGTAAGCTGAGCTCTTACTCCAAGTTCATTGCTTATCACTGGCTTACTCCAGATTTCTCTGTTTTTTATTGCAAAAACGGGTTTCATAATTCTTTCCCCGTCTCTATCTAAAATTTTTAGAGTGGCTTGAGCTGCCGCGTCTCCAGGGCCTATTGGTAAGCCATCTACCTCGTTTATGGTTTCTACATTATCTAAAATAGCCACATAATCATTTAGGAAAAAAGTATCTTTCATGGCCACAGTAAAACTTTCTGGTAGCGACCATTCTTTGTCTTCGTTAGTTGTTACATAATTTACGTGTGTATATATGTCTCTATTCCAATAATTTTTAATGTCAGGAGAAGCCACGTTACCCATTTTTGGGTTTATTTGATATCGTGGATAGAAATTAAAGTCTTTCTTTCCTTTTTGCTCATAATTTATTTGATAATAGGTATTTTGAGCTTCATATTCTACCGTATCTCCTTTTTTAGCGTAGATTTTATCCCCATCAATAATGTCTGCTTTTGCTATTCCTTGGTATTCGCTAGCTGGCAAAGCTTGAATAAATTTCTTTTCTATGTACCCAGGTACATTTCTTAAATCTAAAAATTCTCCTCTATAGTTTAAAGAAAAATCTTTTATTTCTATTGGTCTAT
>JANNWE010000329.1:0-2042 GCA_031414675.1 Cytophagaceae bacterium | reverse complement strand
GTGTTTCTGATGACGGACTTTACTTTACAAAAAAAGGAAACCTACTTGCGGACAATCCGGAAACAATGGAAAAACTTTTTGCTAACTGCAAATCTATTATTGCCATCCATTCCGAAAAAGAGCAAATGGTTGAAGGAAATGAGCAGATTTACAGGGAAAAATATGGTGAGAATGTGCCCATTGAATTTCATCCAAACATAAGGAGCGAAAAAGCTTGTTATGAAGCAACCAAAAGGGCAATTGACATAGCCAACAAACACAAGGCCCGACTTCACATTTTGCATTTGACCACAGAAACGGAAACACACCTGTTTAGAAATGATATCCCTCTAAAAGAAAAAAATATAACAACTGAAGTATCGGTTCATCATTTGTGGTTTTCTGACACCGACTATAAAAGGTTAGGACCTCTAATAAAATGGAACCCTGCTATAAAAACAGAAAAAGATAAAAAAGGGCTTTTAAAGGCATTATTAGACGATAGAATTGATATTGTCACTACAGACCACGCACCTCACACATTAGACGAAAAACAAAAATCTTACTTTCAATCCATGTCCGGTGCACCAATTGTTCAGCATTCCTTGAACATTATGCTGGAGTTTTACAAACAAGGACTGATATCATTAGAAAAAATCACAGAAAAAATGTGTCATAATCCAGCTACACTTTACAGCATTGAAAGAAGAGGCTTCCTACGAGAGGGCTACTTTGCAGACCTCACTATAGTTGACCTAAATTCAAGCTGGTCAGTTAATAAGGATAATATCTTATCTAAATGTGCCTGGTCACCATTAGAAGGGACAATTTTTCAAACAAAAGTGACCCATACGTTTGTAAATGGTCATTTGGTTTACGAAAATGGACATTTTAACGAAACTAAAAAAGGACAAGCGTTAACAAAACAAAAGAATAGTTGAATTTAATAGCTATGTTTCAAAATAGAAAATTGCTTATAGCCACAAAGCATCAAAAAGAAAAGGTGATTGCACCAATTCTTGAAAGAGAGTTAGGCGTAATTTGTTTTGTAGATGAAACATATGATACTGATATGTTGGGGACTTTTACAGGTGAAATAGAAAGAGAACTTGACCCTATTTCAAGTGCCAGAGAAAAGTGTTTAAGAGCAATGAAAATTAATAACTGCGATTTAGGAATTGCAAGTGAGGGGTCATTCGGGCCTCATCCCTCTCTATATTTCGTACATGCCGATGATGAATTTTTGATTTTTATTGACACTTCCCATAACATTGAAGTTATAGTCAGAGAATTAAGCACTTCTACTAATTTTAATGGAAAACTCATTCAAACCCAAAAAGAACTTTTGGAGTTTGCCAAGCAAATTGGGTTTCCTTTACATGGGTTAATTTTACGTAAATCAAAAGATCAAAATGTAGATATTCATAAAGGGATAACCAATAAGGAAGCATTAAAGAAATCTTTTGAGAAGCTATACTCAAAATATGAATCTGTTTATGCAGAAACGGACATGAGAGCCATGTTTAACCCTAAACGAATGAAAGTAATTGAAAAAGCAACGTTAAAATTGGTCCAAAAAATTAAATCTACTTGCCCTCAATGTCTAATGCCAGGTTTTGGAATAACAGATGTGAAAAAGGGCTTAGATTGTAGTTTATGTGGTTCACCCACCAATTCAACACTTAGCTACTTGTATGTTTGCCAACACTGTAAATTTACAAAAGAGGAAATGTACCCTAGTAAAAAAACTAGGGAAGATCCTAAGTATTGTGATTACTGCAATCCTTGAAATAAAGTACAATAAACAAGATAGGACAGCGAAAAAGAGTAATTAACATTTTGCGAAGAAAAAAATGCTGAATTGCCGACTCACCCTTATCGTAATCAAAGTCAAAGGTCTTACAAATTTGCTTATTGCCGTCGTTTCGTTGTCCATTCGGAAAAAACTACTGCATTTTCAGCGAAACAAAGAACTCAAAATCTATTAAAAAACTCGTTTAAAGCGGTCGAAATCCCCATAATTAATTACTAAAATGCAATGCAGCCGACCCGTAGCCTTACAA
>JANNWE010000328.1:0-1950 GCA_031414675.1 Cytophagaceae bacterium | reverse complement strand
TTTTTTAAAAGGAGCCGATGCTTTACAAGTAAAGGCTAATAATTGTATTGTTTTTGAAGATGCTTTTGCAGGTGTTCAAGCAGCTAAAGCTGCCCACATGAAAGCTGTCGGAATAGGGGATAACCAAGTGTTAACGAATGCAGATTTTGTGATAAAGGGATTATTCGAAATGAAACCAATTGAAATATTGGAAAAGTTAGATATGTTAAATTAAAAATGTTTTGAGATGAAGAACTACATTACACAAGATGAATGGAAAATAATTGAGAGCGGATTTCATCCTGAATATAATGAAATTACTGAAAGCTTAATGAGTCTTGGAAATGGAAAATTTGGAGGAAGAGGAAATTTTGAAGAGGGTTTTTCAGGTAAAACATTGCAAGGAAATTATGTAGCAGGAGTTTGGTTTCCTGATAAAACAAGAGTTGGTTGGTGGAAAAATGGGTATCCTGATTATTTTGCTAAAGTTATAAATTCAGTTAACTGGATAGGAATTGAGATAAAAATTGATGGCGAGATTATTGATTTGGCCAAATGTCAGATTCTTGATTTTTATAGAGAACTTGACATGAAATATGGCTACTTAAAACGCTTTTGTAGTTTAAAACTTAATAATGGCAAAGAAATTAGCATTGAAAGCAAAAGGTTTTGTAGTTTAACTCATGATGAAATTGGTGTCATGGATTATTCCATTACCCCAATAAATTTTGAAGGTACGATTCAAATTACTGCCTTTCTTGATGGGAATGTGCAGAATAAGGATTCTAATTATGATGAAAAATTTTGGGAGCAAATTTTAATAGAATCATCTAATAATCAAGCATATATACAATTAAAAACTAAGGAAAATAAATTTAAAGTTGAGCGTTTTGATCTAGCGGTTGGAATGAACCTTTCTATTATTAAAAATGATGCTAAATCGTTAACTTATGTTTCGAAAGTTATAAAAAAAGATAAGTTTATAGGCTTAGAAGTTGAGATAGAGGGGAAAAAAAATGAAGAAATTAAAATACAGAAAATAGTAGCTTTACACAGTTCAAATTATTTTAACCCCGAAGTTTTGATTTCTGAATGTAAAAAGTCATTAAATAATATTTTAGAATTAGATCTTTTTGAACTTCATAAATCTGCTTGGATAAAAAAATGGGAAAACTGTGATATTAAAATAGAAGGAGATATTTCTGCACAACAAGGAATTCGATTTAATATTTTTCATCTTTTGCAGACTTACTCTGGACAAGATGCCCGCTTAAATATTGGTCCTAAAGGTTTTACTGGTGAAAAATATGGTGGAGTAACCTATTGGGATACTGAAGCTTATTGTATTCCTTTTTATTTGTCGGCTTCACCATTTTCAGTTGCTAGAAGTCTTCTGATTTATAGACATAATCATTTACAAAAAGCAATAGAGAATGCCCAAAAACTAGGTTTTTCTGATGGAGCGGCATTATTTCCCATGGTTACCATGAATGGAGAAGAATGTCACAACGAATGGGAGATAACTTTTGAAGAAATTCATAGAAACGGAGCAATTGCCTATGCAATAAGTGATTATGTAAATTATACTGGAGATGAGCATTATTTGAACGAATATGGCTTAGAGGTTTTAATTTCGATTTCAAGATTTTGGGCTCAGAGGGTTAATTGGTCAAAAAACCTCAAAAAATATGTCATGCTCGGGGTAACTGGTCCAAATGAATATGAAAACAATGTAAACAATAACTGGTACACAAATTATATTGCTGTTTGGACTTTAAAGTATACGTTAGAGGCTATTTCAAAAGTTAAAAATAATGTTTCTGATTATGATAAAATTGTAAATAATTTGAAATTTAAAGAACCTGAAGAATCGAATAAATGGAATCAAATTATTGAAAATATTCATTTTCCTATTGACGAAGAAAGACACGTATTTTTGCAACAAGACGGATTTTTAGATAAAGAGTTATA
>JANNWE010000327.1:0-4352 GCA_031414675.1 Cytophagaceae bacterium | reverse complement strand
GTTAACAGATGCCAAATGGAATGACCTTGGAAAAAAGAATGAGGGTCACAACCCACTTTTTGAACATCTAATGTCCGAATTCTAACAGCAATAATCATTAAAACAAGTCCAGAAATTGCCAAAATCAGAGACTTTTCTTTTCGGTTTTGAAGATAAATAATCAAAACTAAAATACTTTGAATCAAAATAATTCCAGACAAGAACTTGGTGCTAGATATAAGCAAAGCAATTTTAATGAAAGCTAAAACAGTTAAGATGAGTAATATAATCCAAACCTTTTTGACTTGGTCAGAAAACTCAAACTTATTGAATACAGAGTACAAAGCAATTCCAAACAAAACAATTGAAATGCTATAGGTACCGTTCATATCAACTCGCTGACCCAAATAAGTAAGTGAAGCATGAAAAAAAGCACTGCCAAAGCTCAAATAGATTAAACAAAAACCGAAAAGAACAGATAAAGCTGGAAATCGTTCTAGCCGATTTAGAGGAAGCTCCGTATTTTTTTTAAAATCGTTTAATCCAATCTGAATAACTAAAACTCCAAAAAAGAAATAGGCCAAGTTAGAGTAGGTATTTAACTTTTGATGAAAAAAATCAGACACATTATTAAATTCACAATATTCTACTTTCAGCGCAGAGTTGCTAATAGTCATTCCATCCCAAACACTCCCACTAAGAAAAGTATTTAACAACATCCAAATTGCTATCATTCCAAATGTAATTAGGCCTGAAACTCGTATTTGCTTAATAAATAAAGATTTATTCATTTATTTCCTTTTTTAGGTTTAATTTCAATTAAAGGTATCGTTTTATCCCAATTAGCTGGTATTTCAAAAACCATAGTAATAACATAAGGAAAATCCTTCGTACCAACTCCTTCTGAATCCATCATTTCTTGAGATAAAATTTCGGGTTTTGACTTCAAAATTGTTTTTACCTGCAAAGTCATTTGAGGAAATTTCCACGTATTTTCTTTGAAGAATTCAGGTGTAATATTCTTTTCATAAACAAAAATCTGAAACGTTTTAGCATTTTCATCAGCCAGAAATATTTGCATTTTTGTCTCATCCACCTTTACATTGGTTTTGCCTTCTCCTGGCACAAATAACCATCCAATATCTCCCTTTTCAGCTTTCCAATGCATAGTGCCTGTTTTTAAAATATGTGAGACTTTCCTGTTCCCCCAAAGCCCGCCCATCATCCAATCTCTCTGAATGTTTGCGGTTACTTTCTTTAGTCGATCCCCTTCATAGTAATTCGCTGTAGTTCGAGTAATAAATCTTGGCTTATCGAATTTTTTAAATTGTTGCAAAGCTTTGATTGGCATCGAAATACCCATTTCTACTATCGGAACTATGAATTCTCGCTCATGATGTGTTCCTTCTTTCCCAGGGATAGTTGCAACTTTAGGATTATCTAATGCTACTGCAATCCAAGTACCAATGATTGCATGTGATTTTTTCATATCAATTCCATAAGCACGCAAATAGGGGCCCGAAATATTTTGGAGATTTGCATTATAAAAAGTAGCGACATCTAACCATAATTCTTGCTCTAATTTATTACTCATGGCTTTCATTTCGGGTGAAAATGATAATTCCCGCCAAAGTGCCAAGCCTACAAAATCCACACCATAATAGGTTGGTGAATTATACTCGCATAAGGTATTGTATTTCAAAAAATTTGCATAAATAGCCTTGGCTTTTTCAATGCCTGCTTTTTTATAGGCTGGAATATTAAATGCAGTTCCTACATATTCCATCATAAATGAACTCATTATGGAGATATTGTTGTAATCAGGGTTTACATTCCGCATAACAGCACCTTTTACTGTTCGAATCAGACACACTTCCAATTCTTTTTGCAACTCTTCTGGGAGCTTTTGTTTGTATTTGTGGTAAATGCTTATCAAATCTGTGCCAATAAATTCTCGCATATTTTGGTCATAATTCTCATTGGGCTTACCATTTCCTCGCCAAACTGCGAAATCTTTACTCTTTTCATCTAAATTCTGAAGCGTAAAAATCCAATTGATAATAGCTACTGCTTTTTTAATATCTCCTGGATTATTTCGATAAAGCAATGCACAGGCTAGACGAGTGATACCTCTTGTGCTGGTATTTTCATTTAAAACCAAGCCGGAGTTTTTGGGCATTTGCTCCTCTATAAAATCATCAAATAGAAGTTTTTGATAGCTGGAAAGCGTTTGATACGTAAATTTCTTCGTGTATTTGACCTCATCCTTGGGGTTTTGGGCAAATAGAACTATAGTACATAATAGGAAGAATCCGATGAGTAGTATTTTCATTCATTTATTTTTTTTGGAATGATTTCAAGTAGTGGAATATCTAAATTCCAGTTGGACGGAATCTCGAAAACAACTTTTGTTAAAAAGGAGATATTATCTGAAACTGCATATTTATTATTCAAAATATTTGATTCAGATACTCGTTCCGTTTTTAAAATTTTCAGAGTCGTTTTCAAATTCAGATTCATTCCTGGCAAAGTCCAAACTTTATCACTTAAAGCTGTATGGTCGATAGTTTGTGCATAAATATATACTTCAAAACTATTAGCATCCAAATTAGAAGCGAATATGCTCATTTGAGTTTTTGAAACTTTCACATTTGTTTTACCATCTCCCAATACCATCAACCAAGCCACATCATCGTTGGCGGTTTTCCAATGAATAGTTCCTGATTTTATTTGCTCCCATGCCCTTTTACTTCCCCATAAACCACCCATCATCCAATCTTTGTTAATCATGGCAGTTGCTTTCTTGATGCTATCTCCTTTAAAGCTATTGGGAACATCCCTAGTAATAAATTGAGGCTTTGAGAATTTTTTTAGTTTATTTAAATCATCTTTAGGAATAGCTAATCCTAAATTAAAAATTGGAGCAAGGTTGCTCATTTCGCCATATTTTGGGCCCATTTTTGGTGGCAATGGTGCATGATTTTGATCATCTAGAGCTAGTGCGATCCAAATGCCTGTTATAGCAAAATATTTTCTCATGTCCATACCGTAACCTCTAAAATAGGGTCCTGGCATATTCTTTAAATTTGGATTGTAAAAAGTAGCTATTTCATGCCAAAACTCTTTTTCAAGAGCTTTTCCCATATTTTGCATTTCTATTGAGAAGGATAGTTCTCGCCACAAACCAAGCCCGATGAGGGTAACACCATAATAGGTTGGGGAATTGAATTCGCTAAAAGTATGGTTTGTCTGGTATAATTTGAAAATGTCATTGGCTTTTTTTAGTCCTGCATTTTTAATTTCTTCTAATCTGAATTCCGTGCCGACATACTCCATCAGAAAAGCACTCATAATGGAGATATTGGTATAATCTGCCTTAACATTTCTTTTGAATGCTCCTTTGGCGGCATGAATAAGACCCGTCTCTATATCTTTTACTATTTTCTCGGGTAAAAGGTTCCTAAATTTATTTCGAATAATTATCAAATCACAACCAATAAATTCTCTCCAATTTTGGTCGAATTTATCACCGACTATTGCCGTTTTCCAAATACCGTAAATCATAGTATTGGGATCTTGATATTGATTATTAAGTATCCATTGCAAGATTACAACCGCCTTCTCTTTATCGCCCAAGCCATTTCGAAACAAAAGAGCCTCCGCTACTCGGGTTTTGCTTCTTAAACTGGTATGGTCTGTTAACCCCGTTTCTACATGCACTCCTATTGGAACCTCGCTTTCTAAAAATTCATCAAATAAATGCTTTTGATAGGACGACAAGGAATTATAAGCATACTTTTTTGCAAAAAGCTCGTTTTGAGCATTTAAATTCAAAAGAAAGAAATAAAAAATAGTTGTTAAAAAGCCTGTTTTTTTAATCATTTTTATGGTCATTTATTTTTTTAATGAATTTCTCCACTGCTTAACCCAACTCCTACAGGTTGAAAGTTACTAAAGTCTTTATTTTTGCACTAAAACGTCCTTTAATGATATACCGTATTTTTTAGCTGATACATCTAATGAGGAATAGTTTTTTTTCGAAATGGCCATTTTATGTTTTACTAACTTCATGACTAATCTGTTGAGGACCTCCTTATTATTACTTTTAAGAATTAGCTGCACCAAATATTGTGTGTGAAATGAGTTTTTTGGCTCTAATTGATCTAAAAAAAAGTCATTCAGAACGCTAACATCTGCATTTTGCAAAAGCTTTTGGAGAATGATTTTTTGAGTAAAATAATCTAATTTGCTAAAATTATTAATCACAAAATCTCTCATAATTTTTAATTCAAAAAATGTAACGGGGAACTTTTCCATGGCGTTTTTTGCAAAATACCCTTCGCTACTTGGAATTATTTCCAATAATGGCCCTA
>JANNWE010000326.1:0-1610 GCA_031414675.1 Cytophagaceae bacterium | reverse complement strand
CTTAGAGGCTAATAAAACAAAAATTTTCGCAATTTCAGCAATTTTCTGGTAATAAATTAAGGGGTTATGATCCTCCACAAATAAAGCAAGATGCGGTTCGAAAAGTTTTACATTTTCCCGTATTTCAGATATTTCATTTTTTTTAACATAAGGAGGATTACTTACTATTAAATCAAATTCGACTTGCTGAAAAGGACACTGAAAATCTAATATGTCGGCCATTTGGAATTCGACTTTTGCATTTAGATTTAATGCATTTTTTTTAGCTACTTCAAGAGCACCATTTGAAATATCAATTGCAAAAACTGTTGTTTCATTCGCCTCTAAAGCAGCTGAAATAGCAATACAACCACTTCCAGTACCTAAATCTAGCACACAATTTGGTTTCGACTCCAAAATTAAATCAACGATTTGTTCTGTTTCCGGCCTTGGAATTAATACCTGATTGTTTACAAAAAAAGGCCTGTCTCTAAACCATGCTTTTTGTACTATATATTGTACAGGCACATGCTCATTTAAAAGATTTACAATTTCTTGAATTTTTATTAAATCTACATTTTCTACAACTGTTTCAAGAATAAGATCATTCTTCGAAATGCCAAATAAATCGTTTAAAATCAAAAAAACAACCTCTTTCGCTTCATTGGTATCATAATGTAAAATTTGTGAAGTCATTTTCACAAACAATTCTTTAACATTCATCATAAAAAAAGGAGAGCATAGGCTCTCCCATTATTCCTTTTACAAAAATTATTATAATTTTCTTACCCAAATATTTCTAAATTGAGTTTTGTTGTTATGGTCTTGAAGTGATAGCACATCCTCACCATGAGCCGTTGGATAATTATGTAACCCTATATACAAGGTCAGGCCAGCAATTGTGGAATTATTTTGAACCAAAACCCCATTATGCAATACTGTTATTCTAGCCGGAGTGTCTAATCTTCCATCAGCTTTAAATCTAGGTGCCGTATAAACCACATCATACATATTCCATTCCAAAGGACTTCTCATAGCATTCACCAATGGAGGCACATCTTTATATAAACTACCGGCTTGGCCATTGGCATAGGTTCTATTATTATAACTATCTAAAATTTGTAGTTCATATCTGTTTTGAAGAAACAAACCACTGTTTCCACGCCCTTGGCCTGCATTTTCTACGATATCTGGTGCAGAAAACTCAATATGGATTTGGCAATCGCCAAATTTCATTTTAGTTTGAATTCCACCACTTTTAGGCACCACTTCCATGTGATCATTGTCCACGATTTTCCAAGGTGCTGGCTTAGTAATATCAATTTGACTCACCCATTGATCTAAATTTTTCCCATCAAATAAAACTATTGCATCAGAAGGAGCATCCCCAACTTTTTTTGCAGGAGTAACTATTTTAACTTCAGGTTCCCAAATTTCCGTCATTTCGGGCTTCATGGGCATAGGAGAAACTTCTGGAGGAATACTTGGATATTTATTTTGGCTAAAAGCTAATTGAAAAGAGCTTAAAATACACAAAACTGACAATCTCACTGTAAGGTTTATTTTCATTTTCTTGGTTGATTATTTTAAAAACACCAAATTAACAACAATTATTTACTTTTTAAAAATAA
>JANNWE010000325.1:0-3365 GCA_031414675.1 Cytophagaceae bacterium | reverse complement strand
GAGCCAGCACCCAGTGGAATTACAATAATTGTTTTTTCATTCAGAATTTCTTTCGCTTTGGTCCAACTGATATCTTCTATGAAAATTGCTTTATTTTTTGGATTACGATTTTGTGCAAAAATTTGGATACTAATCAGGGTTAAAAATAGTATTATTTTCATGCTAATTTAGAGCTTTAATAAATTTTGAATGAAGCTCATTTTCATCGGAATACAGTAGTGACTCATTGACTAAAAGATTGAGGCTGGTTTCGCTTTTTGGGTTGATTAAAATATCTTGTTGTAATAGATTTTTGGCAAATTCTTTCGCAGAAATTCCACTTACTTCCAAGTTAATAATATTGGTACCATTAAGTATTCTATTGATTTTGAATTTTTCGTTTTTCGCTAAATTCTCAAATAGTGTCTCACTAATTTTAACAGCTTTTATGTATCGTTGGCTAAAATTATTTTGATAATGTAATGCAACTTCACTAAAAACCCAAGATTGGTGCAAACCTGAGCCAAACATTCTTCTGGTATGAAAAAGTGGCTCAATAAATTCTTTTGGTCCAGCCAAAATAGCTCCAGAAGCGGCATTGAAATATTTATAAAGAGAAATATAAACGGTATCGAATAGCGATGCATATGTTTTTACCGAAATTCCAGAATATGCAGCCGCTAAGTAAATTCTTGCTCCATCCAAATGCATTTTAATTTCTTTTTCTTTTGCAAAAGCTGAGATTTTCTTTATTTCTTCAAAATCAAAAACTTCTCCCGTTTTTCTTCTTACCGGCGATTCTATGGAAATCACCCCAATTGGAGTTGCTACTCTTCCAGATGCTGTTTTTTGTATTACTTCTTTAACTTCTTCCAGGGTAAAACTGGCATTTTTTCCACCGATAGGAACAAGATTTATATGGCTTAGAGATTGTAAACAGTCGCCCGAATCGTTATAGATATGGCTCTCTTGCTGCACAATTGCTTTTTGTTTAAGACCACATAAAGACCTAATGGCTATGTGATTAGCTAAAGTACCCGTCGGCATAAATATGGCCGATTCTTTCCCTAAATCAGAGGCAAATCGAGTTTCCAGTTCGGATATTGAGCCACCAAGGGAAAAGTAATCGTCTTTAATACTTTTTTTAGAAGCAATTTCATTCAATATGTTTAAATACTCTTCGCATGAAAGATTCAGGCCGTCAGAAACAAAGTTAACTTGCGGTTTTTTTACTGAATTTTTGAATGAAATTACTTCCGAACTAAAAGCTCCCATCGCCGACATTTTAATAAAATCTCTCCTTTGTAAATCTTTCATTGCATTAAAATTTCATTGTGAAAATTACAAAATTATTGTTTATTTTTAATTCTTTTCAAGAAATATGGTGTTTTAAAAAGGAATGGGTTAGTGGAAAGAGTCTCGTACTAAATTATCAACATTTTTTTAATTTATTATAATCTTGCCACCGTTATTCCGCCATCAACCACAAAAACTTGCCCGGTAGAATATAAAAAATCACCTTTTGCTAAAGATCTAACCGCTTTTCCAATGTCTTCGGGCATGCCCCAGCGAGATTGCAAGAATAATCCTTTAGATAGTAGATCATCATATTTTTCTTTTACTCCAGCAGTCATATCTGTTTTTATAATTCCTGGCCTTATTTCATACACTGGAATATCAAATTCCCCCAAACGCACGGCAAATAATTGGGTAACCATTCCTAAGCCCGCTTTTGAAATACAATATTCTCCTCGATTTACGGAGGCTACGCTGGCAGAGATGGAAGTGATATTTATTATTTTTCCTTCAAAGCTATCGTTTTCCATCTTTAAGTCTATCATCCAATTGGCAATGGCCTGCGTAAGAAAAAAAGTACCTTTTAAATTTGTATTGACTACATAATCGAAACTTTCTTCTGTGGTTTTTAATAGATCATTTCTTTCTTTTGGTGCGACCCCGGCGTTGTTTACTAGAATATTAAGGATACCAAACTCTTTTTTGATATTGTTAAGCATTCTTTCTCGGTCGTTGATAGAGCTAATATCCCCCTGGCAATACATTACTTTTGAGCCAAATGATTTAAGCTCTGTTAAAACATCACTTACCACTTCTTCCTCTCTCATGCCATTTATTGCTAAATCGAAACCGCCTTTTGCTAATTCAATAGCAATTCCTAGACCAATTCCCCTGGTGCCTCCTGTTACGAATGCCACATTTTTCATATATAAAATCTAAGTTTAAATTACTGTTATCCGACTAATTAAAATCTAATTAGTACAATCACCTAAATATTAAGCCCTTACAGGGCTTTTGATTTGAAGTGGGTACCTTTTGTTACCAATATTAATCCTTTTGGATTTTCCCATGCGGGATTATTGATTATCAGTTACTTAACATCTAAAAGTTCCTTTTTATTAATTTACTCAGACACCAGTAATTTTTAATCTAAATTTTATCCTTAATTTCCTTTAAAATAGTAAACTCCAGTAAAGATTTATATTTTGGATCTAATGGGTAACATCCGGATATTAGGCCATTTCTGGGTGCGGTAGTGCAATCTGAAAAAGTTCTGCAAAGCAATTTTCTTTCGATAGGTCTATTGTTCAACATGTCGTCAGGCATAAAAGGGTAGGATAAAACCATACGCCCAAAACCTACCACATCGGTCATATTATTTCTTAAAACATATTGAGCTACATTTGGTAGCCACTCTTGTAAATAGGAATAGCCCGAGCCCACCATTATTAATTCAGGGAACTCTTTTTTCAATGATGCCACCACGTTAAGCATTCTTGCCACACCTACCAAAGGTTCTTCGGGTGGCTGATAGCCGTCTGAAGGAGGGAAAAGTGCGGGTCTTGTGAAGTGAGGGTTATAATAAGGACTAGAAACCGTAATACAAACTAACTGAATATCTAGTTCTTCTAAGAGTTTTAAGAATAGTTTAGGTTCAGTTAAATCTATTTTTAAACCGGAGTCGTCGGCTCCAAATGCATAGGAATAAGTTTCGTTTTCGGCTAAGTCGGGAGTTCCAACTCCATCGTCTCCTTTTTTGAAAGGAACAAAATCTATAGCACTCAATCGTACGCCAATCTCTAGGCCCGGAGCATTTTGTCTAATTCCTGAAACTATGTTTCTTAAAAAGCGTGTGCGATTTTCAAAACTTCCACCATATTTCCCATCGCGATGAATAGCACTTAAAAACTCATGGCCTAAATATCCATGGCAGTGCTTAATATCCACAAAATGATATCCTGCTTTTTGGGCTAAAACTGCTGCTTTTACAAAATCTTTTACCAATTCGTCAATTTCTTCATCGGTAAAGGGCAGATTATCTTCACTAACGTGGAATTTTTTATCCAATTTTGGGTGATTATAGGCAATTC
>JANNWE010000324.1:0-6073 GCA_031414675.1 Cytophagaceae bacterium | reverse complement strand
CATTTGTTCCTGTTTTCAGTTTCAAAGTTCTATGTTTTTTGTTTAATTTCGTTGTATCCTTTCTAAAATATTATGGTAGAACATTACATAGCATATCTTGAATCGGGAAATTACAAACTAAAAATTGAGTCAGACAGACAGGTAATAAAAGCAATAAGCTTTGTAAAAGAGCTTGGAGAAGCTTCTGAATTTCAGCCCGAATTAATTAAAAGAGCCATACATCAATTGAATGCGTTTTTTGATGGGAGTTTAAAAAACTTTCATTTGCCACTTGCCCCGGAAGGAACCGATTTTCAAAAAAAAGTTTGGCAATTATTGTGTACCATCCCTTATGGAAAAACTAGAACATACGCAGAAATGGCACGTCAATTCGGCGACCCTAAAGTGATTCGAGCGGCAGCATCTGCCAATGGCAAAAACCCTATTGCTATTATGATTCCTTGTCATAGAGTAGTGGGAACTAACGGAAGTCTTACAGGATATTCTGGCGGACTAGAAAATAAACGTCTTTTGCTAGCATTAGAAAATAGAATCGCAAATGGAATTTTGGAATTGTTTTAACACCTTTTATTGCCTAAAATACATTGATGAGTCTTACCTTTGAATAAATTTTAAAAATTACTATGAAAACGCTATTGCTTTTTTCCCTTTGCCTTTTTTGTTCTCCAATATTTGCCCAAATTGACACCGTTTCTGCGGCTTCTGCTAAAAACTTCATAGGCAAAGAAGTGGTTTTAAAAGGAATATTAAAAGGGATAAAACCGTATTCCGATAGAAACGGAAAAGACATTCTTTTTTTAGATATAGATGACGTTTACCCAAATACAGAAATTGGTGTTACAGTATTTCCTGACGCCATGCCTGAAATAAAAATCACAAAAGAAGATATTGGAAGAACAGTGCTTATAACTGGAATAGTCCAAGATTACAGGGGTAAACCAAGCTTGCCGATTAGTGAAGGAAAGCAGTTTAGATTTATTAAGTAACAAAAAAACTGCTGAAAATTAATATTCCCAGCAGTTAATAAGTAATTGTATCGAAGACTACAATTCTTTAATCCTTATTTTTTTAAAAGCCACCCCGTTTCCGTGATCTTGCAGACCAATTTTGCCTTTAGAATATTTACCAAAGCCTTCCCAACCTTTAAATTTACTTACAGAAACCATGGCATCCCATTCAGGACCTTGGGTTGGATATGTTACAGCAAGCGTCCCATTTTGCCAAACTGTAATTACATTATTTAATTTTTGAATTTTTACTTCGTTCCATTCCCCTGCTGGTTTTGCTACAGAAGCTGTAGGAATCATGTCATATAAAGACCCTGCTTTCCGATTTCCGTTTTTCCCTTGCTTTGCATCAGGATGGCCAATATCGTCTAATACCTGTATCTCAGGACTCGTTAAATAGGGGGTATTATACTTTTTATCTTCAAAAACTCCATAAAAAATACCGCTATTCCCTTTCTCATCAATTTTCCACTGCATTTCTAAAATAAAGTTTTCATACGATTGGTCTGATACTAGGTCGTTTACTCTCCAGTCGCTTTTCCCCTTAGTATCAAAAACCAAGGCCCCATCTTCAATTTTCCATTTTGAAGGTATTGGCTCTCCTGCATGATTATAAATATGCCAATTAGTAAAAGTTTTGCCATCAAAAAGTTTTACCCACTTTTTCGATTGTGAAAACCCTTGAAAAGACACCAAAGTGAAAAAAATCAATACCTTAAATTTCATTTTATTGTTTTTATTTAAATTGAATAATTCACAAATCTAATTACTATTTTAACACAACCAAAGTAAATAATAAGCTAGAAATAATAATTTTAATGGTTTCTTAATGTTGTTTAATTGAATTAATACTTAATTTTAACATGCATTACTAATGTGAAGAATGGCAGAAATAACCAGAAGAAGCTTTTTTGAGGATTTTTTTTATGAAAAAGAAACTTCCAAAAGACTTCTTATCAATACCAATTTAGGGGAATTTACTCCAAAACTTAATCGATTGCAAGTAGCTCACTTGTTAAGAAGAACTTCGTTTTCTGTTTCAAAAGACTTGCTTGACTTATTCACCGGAAGAACCGCATCTGAAATAGTAGACATCTTGTTTGATCAAGCCGATAAAAATTTAAACCCAAGTCCACCGTATTTCAGTGGTGATAGAATAAGAAACCCAGCTAATTTATCAGGAACTCAAAAAAAAGAAGAAGAATCCAAAGTCAATAAACACAATGGCGACTATAATTATGAGTTAGGAGAATGGTGGGTTAAGCTCATGAGAGCAAACAATAGCGGTATTCTAGAAAAAATGACACTTTTTTGGCATGGCCATTTTGCTTCTCAATTTGCGGTTTGCCCTTCTATTCCTGCCTTAATGATGTATCGTCAAAACGATCTTCTAAGAAAAAACTATGCTGGAAATTTTAGAACTTTGTTAGAAAAACTTACTATAGATGGAGCCATGCTGCGATATCTAAATGGAGCCGAAAACAACAGCGACTCTCCCAATGAAAACTATGCTAGGGAACTTATGGAGTTGTTTTCGATAGGGGTAGGCAACTATTCTGAGCAAGATATCCGGGAGGCCGCTAAAATACTAACTGGATGGAAAGTGACCATGTTTACAGACGAAGGAATACCTTATGAAGGATATTTAAACCCCATAAATTTCGACAAAAACACCAAGCTTTTTATGGGGGAAGTGTTTAATGTAAATTATGAAATTAACCAACAAAATGTTTACGAAAACTCCGTAAAAAAACTTATTAGTGTGCTTCTAAATAAAAAAGCCAAAGAAGCGGCAACCTTTATGAGCCAAAAAATTTACAAATTTTTTGTATATGCTAATCCCGAAAAGTCAGATAAAAAAGTGATTGACCAAATGGCTCAATTACTCTTAGATAACAATTTTGACACAAGGCCACTTCTAAAAGCTTTATTTAAAAGTCAACATTTTTTTGATGATCTCAACATAGGTGTTCAAATAAAGTCTCCTGCCGAAACCCTCATTGGTTTTACTCGGCATTTCGTGTTTAATGATCGCTACGTTAGAAATATGATGGCAGTGTTAGGTCAAGAACTTTTCAATCCTCCCAATGTGGCTGGGTGGAAAGGATATAGAAGTTGGATTTCAACCAAGACCTTACCTCAAACCATCTATTTTTTAGTTGATGAAATCCTAATCACATTTAAAAACGACGCTTTGGGAGAATGGATAAAATCAATTTCTGAATTTGATAATCCCAAAAAACTAGTGGAAGGAATAGCTGAACTATTTTTTGCAAGACCACTTAGCCCAGAAAGAGTAATAAAGTTTACTAATACACTGCTTGCTGGAGCCCCAGACTATGAATGGTACGACATTGTGAAAAATAAAGAGCAAGCGGGCCTTAAAGTAAGAGTTTTGCTGAAAGAAATAATTAAATCCCCAGACTATTACCTCTCTTAAAATATGAAAAGACGAAATTTCATAAAACAATCCAGTATGGGCCTTGGGGTAGTGAGTAATCTCAACATCGGAAAAATGAACCTAAGTGCGTTTCAACCTGCGATGGTTGGAAACGAAAACGATAATATTCTGGTTGTTGTTCAACTTTTTGGCGGAAACGATGGAATAAATACCATAACTCCTTACGATTGGGATGTGTATTACAACTTATTTAGACCCAATCTTAACATTCCAAAAAATGTAGTAACGCCCATCAGCCAAACCCTTGGCATGGCCATGCACCCAAATTTGAAATTGGGGGTGAAAGAAGGCATGTTGGGTCTTTTTAATGCAGGAAAACTTTCAGTAATTCATGGAGTTGGCTATGAAAACCCAAATTTTTCACATTTTAGATCTACTGATATCTGGCTCAGTGGCTTAGTGCCCCCAACAGATTCTGTACCATTGAGCACTGGCTGGCTAGGCAGATACTTTGATAAATATAAAGATTCCGAAAAGCCGGAAAGCCCTTTTTGCGTTCAAATTGGTCAAAACCCATCTTTAATGTTCATGGGGGAAACTTCAGAAAAATCAATTGTATTAGAAAATGCCGACGAACTCTACAATCAGGCCAAATCAGTAGAAAGCAATAAAGTAAATGTTAGCGGCTCAACCTATTATTTAAACGAATTTGACTATATCAATCAAGTTGGAATTCAAATAAACAATTATTCTAAAGTAATAAAAAAAGCCTTTGATGCTGGGAAAAATTCAGAAAAATATACCGACAAAACCCTATCTAACCAACTAAAATTAGTGGCTAGACTTATAGATGGTGGCTTAAAAACTAAAGTGTATTTTTTAGAATTACATGGCTTTGACACGCATTCTAATCAAGGGGGCTTAGACGGAATTCATTCCCGCTTATTGGCAGAAATGAGTGAAGCAATAAGCTCATTTCAATCAGACATAGAGAAACTTGGTCATTCAAAAAAAGTTCTAGGTATTACCACATCCGAATTTGGCCGTAGACCCTATGAAAACGGAAGCATGGGTACAGACCACGGAACTTCTAATGTCATGTTTGCTTTCGGAGATGCCGTAAAAGGCGAAATAATTGGCAGTCATTTTGTGTTTCTTCCTTTTCGTGACCACCAAAATTTACGATTTAGCACCGACTTTAGAAGTATTTATTTCGAAGTAATGGTTTCTTGGTTTGGACAAAGCTCTGATTTTGCGGCACAAGTACTCGGTTCAAAGTTTGCATATGTTGAAAAAACAGGATTTATAAAAACCACAAAAGAAGATCCCACTTTACCTCCACCGCCTGTGGTACCCCAAAAAAATGCTGATATTAATGCACCAAACAATCCAGAAAATCCAAGGAATATTACGGAGCAAGATGCATTTGTGCTTTACCCAAATCCTATTTCAGGCAACTCCGCGTTTTTATCTATGACGCTCTATTTTCAGTGCGAAGTAAAAATTACACAAAGCTATGTCAATGGCCAGGTTTTAGGTCAAATACACCAAAAAACATATAGAGCGGGGCTTCATTCTGTATATTTAGACTTACTGGGTGGCCCTGGTTTGTATGTATTAAAAATTAAAGTAAACAACCGCTTCCATTTTATTAAAGCTTTAAAAATCTAAAGTTTTATATCATTCCATAAAGTATTTGAAAAAATCAAGATTATTGTATAACTCGAAATTACGGCTTTTAAAAATGCCTTTTAAAAGATTAAAGTTTAAGATTAACAATACATTTTAAGAATTTTTAACCTCTTTGATAGTAGTATTCCATTAAAACCATTTATTTTCGTGAATTGTCTAACACACTCCATTTAGAGTTCATCATTTCTATGAAAAAAAGCACCTTATTTTTCTTCACTCTTTGTTCGATCTCTTCTTTTTTATTAGGCAAAGACCCTTTTATTGAACTTGCAGAAAAATTTAGATTGTATAGTTTTAATTCTTACGAAGAAAAAGTGTACCTCCACCTTGATAGATCTTATTACTCTTTAGGAGAAACGATATGGTTTAAAGCTACATTATCCAATGGCATTACATTACAACCTGATACCATAAGTGTACCTTTATATGTAGAGCTAGTAGACACTCGTAAAGGAATAACGCTTGTAAAACATATTATAAAACTTGAATCAGGTTTTGGCAATGGTCATTTAATAGTTCCAGATAGCATAAAAGCGGGATCTTACCAAATTAGAGCGTATACCAAATGGATGCGAAATTTTGAAGAAGAGCATTTTTTTCTTAAAAATATTTTAATAATCAACCCATCGGAAGGAGCTTTAGCGTCCATAACAGAGAAAAACCAAATCGATTTTCAGTTTTTCCCTGAAGGAGGTCAATTAATACATGGACTTCCTTCTCGATTAGCCTTTAAAGCTATGGATGAATCAGGAAAAGGAATTGATATTGAAGGAGTTATACTAAAAAAATCAGGCGATACGCTCGTAAATTTCTCTTCAAGACATTTCGGTATGGGCTTTTGCATGTTTACCCCCGATATTTCTGAACAATACGAAGTAAATGTCTATCACAAAAACGTATTATTTAAAAAATTGTTGGTCCCAACCATTCAAAAAAGTGGCTATACTATTTTAGTCGACAACCTTTCCAATCA
>JANNWE010000323.1:0-2121 GCA_031414675.1 Cytophagaceae bacterium | reverse complement strand
TTTTGGTTAAAAAGCAAATATCGGCTGGTTTCACGGTTGGCTACTGCCAAAGTAGCGATAGCAAAGTTTTCTTGGTGTTCGTTTATCAATACATTCAAATCCAAATTGGTCAAAATATCACAATTCATGACCACAAAAGTCTCGCAGCCTTCTAACAGCTTTTTGGCTTTCAGCAGTGCTCCACCAGTTTCCAAAACTAGGTCTGTTTCGTCACTGATGCTGATATGGCTTCCCCAACCTTTGTTAGTTTCAATGGCTTCAATGATTTGGTCGGCAAAGTGATGGACATTTACAACTACTTCGGTAATTCCAAATTTTTGGAGGTATTCCACATTGCGTTGAAGCAAAGATTTGCCATTAACAACTGCCAAGGCCTTTGGGTGGTGGTCTGTCCAAGGCTTTAGGCGAGTGCCCAGGCCTGCTGCTAATATGAATCCAGCAATTTTGTTTTTCATTTTCAAAAAGTGATATCCGCTTTTAAGGACCCTATTTCTTTGGTTTTTTCGTGGACACCTATAATTTCAAATAATTTGATAATCAATATTTTATTTCCTTTATGCCTTGCTCTATATGCTCCAGTTCAACTTTTACTTTGTATTTGTTCCGAAGGTGACGGGCGGTTTGTTCCGCTGCGTACACGCTGCGGTGTTGGCCGCCTGTGCACCCGAAGTTTATTGCCAAACTATCGAAACCTCGTGATAAATAATCTTCTACCGAAATGTCCACAATATTAAAAACGTTGTTCATGAAATCGGGCATTTTGGTCTGCTGTTCCAAAAAGTCAATCACCTCCTTTTCTCTCCCCGTTATTTTTTTATAGGGTTCAAATCTTCCTGGGTTTAAAATGCCTCGACAATCAAATGCAAAACCACCACCATTGCCGCTTTCGTCTTTTGGTATTCCGCTTTTTTTGTAACTAAAGCTTTTGACTTTTACTATGAGGGGGGTAGTTTCGGTGGCCTTCTGCGTTTCAAATCGTTTTATTACTTGATCATCAGTAATTTGCGAAAGTATTTGATCTAAAGTAGGGACTATTAAGCCTACTTTTCGGTTGGCTAAAAACCACTTTAGGTTTCTCAGTGCCAATGGTATGCTTGCTAAGAAATGAGCTTTACGCTCAAACAATCCTCTAAAGCCATAGGCTCCTAAAACCTGAAGCATCCTAATAATAACATACCCATTGTACTGACTTATGAAAACATCTTTTTGTACGGGAGTAGGCAAAAGTTCATTGATAACTGAAATATAATATTCAAGCAAGTCGGTTTTCCATTGCTCGCTTAAATCAGCTTTGGCTTGCCATAACAAGGATGCTACATCGTATTGTAAAGCCCCTTTCATGCCTCCTTGATAGTCTATAAAAAATACATCTCCCTTGTTTACAATAATATTTCTACTTTGGAAATCTCTAAACATAAACATTTTGTGCTCTGTTTTGGTCAGGTAGTTTGCCAAAGCATCAAAATCTTCCAGCAATTGTTGTTTATCGTAGGCAATTTTTAAGGTATCTATAAAGTAGTATTTAAAATATAAAAGGTCGCTCATAATAGCTTGTTTCCCAAACTCTTTGGTGGTTAGGGCAGCATCAAAATTTAGGTTTTCTGCACCTAAAATTTGCATTTTTGCTAATGCATTTAAACTCTTTTTATAAAGCAGATATACTTCTTCCGAAAACCCTTTTTCTTCTAAATTATTTAAAAGAGATTCTTTGCCCAAGTCTTCCAAAATATAGATTTCTTGCTCAGAATTGATAGCTATAATTTCTGGTAATGGAATATTGATTTTTTTGAAATGAATAGTAAAATAAAAAAACGCTTCGTTTTCTTTTACATTCTCATTGTAGCAGCCTATATACGATTTTAAAGCAGTATAAAAACGAAAATAACGTCTATCGCCACCACTTAATGGAATATTTTCTGTTAGTAGGATGGGTTCATTTATTACCGTATTAAAATATTCTTGAACAAGCTCTGCTATTGGTTTCATTTATACTGATTAATCTGCAAATATATTGGAAAAGAGTAGTGTGTGCAATTAGCAAACATGGAATGCTGTTTTTTATGCATAAAATATTAAAATCCTTATAAAGTATTTTTGGCCCAAGGTTTATCAATTTTTATT
>JANNWE010000322.1:0-1564 GCA_031414675.1 Cytophagaceae bacterium | reverse complement strand
CCTTACGAACTGCCCGATTTAAACATCCCGCTTTACTGGATACGCCCTCAGCAGATTTTATCTGCTGAGGCTGGTTCACATCGTTTTATGTGGGATTTGCACTATACACCATTAAATCTCCCTCCGTCCTACCCTATTTCAGCTGTTTATAAAAACACCGCTCCCGATGCCACCTCTCCTTGGGTTATGCCAGGGATTTATACCGCCAAATTAACAGTAAATGGGAAAACGTTGAGTCAATTGTTTACGGTAAAAATGGACCCAAGAGTAAAAACCTCTTTAGTAGATTTAAAAACCCAGCATGACGTTTCTTTGGCTTGTTATGAAGGAAGAATGCAAATTGATGGTGCATTAAATAAAATGAAAGATATGCGAAAAAGGGTACGAATGACAGAGGAGGCTTTAAAAAACTTTGAAGCAAAAGAGAATGAACTTAAGAAAACCCAAGCTGGATTGGCTTCTGTACATAACATTTTACAAGATGCTGATGTAAAACCTACTGCACAGGTATTGGTGACAGCAAATGAATTGTTGGGGAGAATGAATGGCCTAATTAAGTTTTAAATTTTGCAGTTCATTTAATATTATGTAAACTCGAATTTCATAAATTAGCCTATTATGCGATAGATAAAAAGAAAAACAAGCCAAGTTGAATCAATTTAGGCAAGTAATACTAAAATATTTTTGACTTTTTTAATCTAAAACACTTAAACCAAAATTGACCATAAAAATCCTGAAATTAAATATTAATAAAATTGGCATAAAACTAAAACCCTAAATAAAAACATGAAAGCTATAACTATTAAAGGAAGTTCACTGGAGGAAATTGAGAAGCTATTAAACGAAAATAGCAGTTCAACCTTCCAGCCTACTTTAGCCATATTATTTATGTCGCTAAAACTAGATTGTGAAAAAGTATGCAATCTATTGGATGCAAAAGGAATTGCAGTTTTTGGAGCCAGTACAGCTGGTGAATTTATTGATGGCGACATTGCACAAGGCAGTATAGTTATCATGCTATTGGATATGAATCCAGCATTTTTTAAAGTTACTTTTCAAAATACTGAAGATAGTACCACTTATGAAATTGCCAAGCAAATCGGAAGTGAAGGGAAAAATCTTTTTACCAATCCTGCTTTTTTTATTGCCTCAGGTGGCATAAGTACGGATGGAGAAAAAATTATTGCAGGCATCGAGGCAGCATTAGGTAGAGAAGTGACGATTTATGGAGCTATGGCAGGCGATGATTTGAATTTAACAGAATCATTTGTTTTTTCTAACGGTAAAATCAGCAATAATGGTTTAGTGGCCATAATTATTGATGAAGATAAAATAAGCTTAAATGGGATTGCCACTTGTGGTTGGAAACCAATAGGCACTATACGCACCGTAACAAAAAGTGAAGGTCCAGTAGTTTATACCATTGATAATGAGCCTGCTTTAGAATTAGTTATAAAATATTTAGGTGTAAAATTTGATTTAGATTCCAGAAAAGAAGTGGTGATGAATATTGGGGAATACTTTCCTCTGCAGCTAGAAAGGGAAAATGCAGAGCCTGTAATGA
>JANNWE010000321.1:0-3320 GCA_031414675.1 Cytophagaceae bacterium | reverse complement strand
CCAAAATGCCAAATTTTTTCTTCTTCGCTAAATTTCAAGTCATTAAAATCTAGCAAAGCATCTGCATTTCTTTGAAAAATAAAGTCTCTTTCGCCATTATCAAATAAAGAGACAAAGGCAAAAGTGGTGCTTGCATGGTCTAAAGTAAAAAAATTATCAACTAAAACTTGTTCTTCAATTAAGGTATTTTTGAGTAATTTTCCAAATGGGTCGTTTCCCACTGAACCAATAAATTCGGCATTCCCTTCTAATCTTGCAATGGCGATAGCTACATTAAATGGGGCTCCGCCTACTTTTTTTATGAAATGTTGCCCTTGAGATAAATCAACATTCTTATCCGTACAGATCCAATCAATTAAGGCCTCGCCGATACATATTACTTTCTTCATTTTTTTTCTTCTTAAATCACACAAATTTTATTCTTAATTTATCAATGATTTTCTTTTTTTACTTTCATAAACAACACACTTATGCTTGCTAAAATAAACAAAATTCCTGCAACATAAATGGCATTTATAGGATTATCGTTTAATACATATTTTAAAATTGGACCAAATGTTATCGTTTGTATAAGCATAGGAACTACTATCATCATGTTTATTATTCCCATATAAACACCTCTTTTGTCTGTTGGAATAACGCTAGAAACCATAGAATAGGGTAATCCCATCATAGATGCCCACCCAATTCCAAAGAATACCATAGGAATAAATAGCATATATTTATTTTCAATTTGAGGTATCATTAATAAAGCAAAAGCTGTAAATAATAAACAAAAAGTATGAATTATTTTTGAAGAATATTTTCGTGCCAACGGAACCAATGCCAATGCAATGAGCATAGTTACAAAATTGTAAGTTCCATTCATTAAACCTGTATGTCCAACCGCCTCTTGTGTAAGCGAAGAAATATCTTTTAGGAAATTCATATCAGCACTAGACAATGAAATGCCCTTTTTACAAGCTGCTAATAATTGGGAAGATTTTTCTTCGTCTGCTGCCGAAACTTTATACAAGGTTCTTTTGATAGCAGGAGTAATAAATTGCCAATAACAAAACAATGCATACCATTGAAACATATATACCAAACTTAATTGCCATAATAATTTAGGCATTTTGAGAATAGCATCCACAATTTCAATCAATGGACTTAAAATATCCGCTAAAATATTGATATATCTATTTTCAGTTTTTTGCTTAACAATTTTGAATAAAATAATAACCCAAAGTAAACTAATAGGGAAAAGTAAAATACACAGCATATTGATTGACATGCTATTACGTAAAAACCACCAACATAAGATTGGAACACTAGTTAAGGAAAACAACACAAAAATCATTTGAAAAAATGGGTGCGGTTTATTATGATTGAAAGCTTGTATTTCTTTTAATTCTTCCTCACTTGGTGGAATTTCAGGAGTCTTATACATAGACCATAAAACCGAGGTTATGGAACAAAAAGCACCAATAAAAAAGGAATAATATACCCAAGTAGGAATAGAATTGGTGTTGTCAGTTTGGCAAATAGCAGCAGTTGTAGCGGGTTCACTAAAAAAATTTTGAAAAACAAATAAGGATAAATTCGCAATGGTAATTCCCGCCCCAACAAATAAACTTTGCATCTGAAAACCAAAAGTATGTTGCTCGGAAGGAAGCTTGTCTCCAATAAATGCTCTGTAAGGCTCCATTGCGGTATTATTGGCAGCATCCAATACCCAATACAAACCTACCGCCATCCACAAAGCGGAACTAAATGGAAATAAAAATAAACATAAACTACAAAAAATAGCTCCTATTAAAAAGAATGGTTTTCGTCTTCCCCATTTAGGCGACCAAGTTTTGTCAGATAAAGCTCCAATTATGGGTTGGATTAATAAACCAGTCATTGGTCCTGCCAAATTCAATAAGGGTAAATCGTGCGCATGAGCTCCCAGAAATGAAAAAATAGGATTGACTGCTGTTTGTTGTAATCCAAAACTGTATTGAATTCCGAAGAACCCCACATTCATATTCCAAATTTGCCAAAAACTTAAAAGTGGCTTTCTAATTAAATTATTACTATCTGGATTTACACTTACATTCATTTATTTGGGTTTTATTAGACATTAAAAGTATATATAATTTTTAATTTAGATACAGTTTTTATGATATTTCTGCCATTTTATTAAATTTTAATAATTTAAAAAATATCTTAATGTCATTATTGAGCGGTATCCAAATAACCCCACCATTATTTGAAGAAATTGGTATTGAAAATGCCTATCATTTTGATGGAAACTACAAATTTGAATTCCTAGAACAATTTGCATTTACTTGGATAAATCAAGCCATTCTTTAAAAAAAGGACGGGCTTTGGTGTTAAAAATTGTTAGAAGATAAATTCACTTCTGCTAATAGTGGGGCAAAAAGCCAAAATTTCAAAATTGGAAAAAGACGTAAAGTTTTAGACAAAGATTTTATTGCTGGATAATTTACTTTAGATAAGAACTTTAATAGTGCAAATAAATTATTTAAGCAATTTGAAATTAACCTCTGAATTTCTGAAAAAAAAAATAAACTAAAAAATGCCAGGAATAAAAATCAAAACAAACTTCATTTAGCATAGGAATGCTGCATCATCCTTACTGCAATAAACTTTTGGGTGGTCCGACCATTCGTTTTTTGCCAGTAGAGCTCGACATCGGAACAATTTCGAACCTTTAAATTTTTTTCCTATTTTTACAAGGTCGAAGGGTCAAAGGGTTGATTCGAAATTTCGATAAATACTCAGAGATTTGATACAAGTTTAAACGTCCGAGCAAACAACTAGTAAAACTGATAACTAAAGAAATCTGATATGGGAAATTTACCCACTGAAACTTTACCCTGGAATATTTCTAGAAAGATTGCATTTCGTTTTGCATTTATTTTTTTCATTCTGTTTATCTTTTTACTAGACTGGTCTGTTAATCCTGTTCTTTCCTACTTCTACTATGAGGGAGGACTAGCTAATTTTTTAGATGTAATCATTACATGGACGGGAAAGTACATATTCCAGGTTTCGTACACTATTATATCCCCTTATGACGGACAGCATAACGATAGAACATACATCTATTTACTTTATTTCATTTTTGCAATGGCTGCGACATTGGCTACAATTATCTGGAGTGCATTGGACAGAAAACGTACAAACTATGATACGCTATATTATTGGCTGACCACGATTATTCGTTATTATCTGGCATTCACTTTATTCCTTTTTGCCCTAGAGAAATTTTTTAAAATGCAATTTCCTGACCTTGGCCTTTATACATTGACAGAGCCTGTAGGAAATTTAAC
>JANNWE010000320.1:0-3916 GCA_031414675.1 Cytophagaceae bacterium | reverse complement strand
GCACCTCTGAGTGCTTTTTGGGTGTAGCTATAGGTGTATGCTGCAGTACCTGTCACTTCAAATTTTTTGTCGATTGATCGGTACGAAAGTGTTCCTCTACCATTGTACCTATCATAACCCGTGTTTTTTACTGTTCCGTCTTGCATGGTAGCACCTAAAGAGGTTCTATAGGTAAACTGTTTTTTACCACCTTCGTAGGTTAAATTATGTCTTTGTGTGAAGGCATCTTGAAAAAAGTTATCTAAATTATTGAAAATGGGTGTGCTAGGGTCTAATTTAGCTCCAAAAGACGACCTTGTTAAGGTAGAAGCACCGCCTAAGCCAGTACCATAAACGGTCTGTAATTCTGGGAAAAGATAAGTTTGATCTAATCTAAAACTATTATCATAGACTATCTTGCTTTTTCCAGCAACTCCTTTTTTAGTGGTAATAATAATAGCCCCACTTCCGGCATCTATACCATAAAGGGCAGTTGCTTCAGGGCCTTTTAAAATGGTAATTTTTTCAATATCATTTGGATTGATGTCACCTGCTCGGTTGGTATAGTCATTGTTTCTATTAGAACCGTCCGTGGTTAAAAACCCGGTGCTAAATGTAGAATTGTTGATAGGTAAACCATCTACCACAATAAGCGGAGAGTTGTTCCCGCTAAAAGAGTTAAACCCTCTTAATACCAAAGCTGAAGAAGCCCCTGGAGCACCAGACGTTGTGTTTACTGTGGCACCTGCAACTCTACTTTGTAAAGCGTTGAAAATATTCTCCCTTTGTGTTTCTGCAAGTTCATCACCATTTACAGTTTGAGTTGCATAGCCCAATGTCCTTTTGTCTTTGCCTTGTCCATAAGCAGTTACTACAATTTCTTCTAAGTTTTCCTCAGAGGAAATCAAGGTAACGTTAATGGTACTTTGGTTGCCAACTAATATAGATTGTTTAACCATACCTACAAAACTGAAAACTAAGGTAGCTCCCGAACTGGCACTAATTTTATATTTTCCATTTGCTGCGGTATTTGTACCTACTGTAGTTCCGGCAATGGTAATGGCAACTCCAGGTAGAACGGCCCCATCTTCTCCCTTTACTGTCCCTTCAATTGTTCTTTCTTGAGCAATTGCTACATTTAGAAAAAACAGTAAATTACAAATCAATAGTAATTTTAGTTTCATTTAGTTAATTTTTGGTTTATTGAAAAAATCTCTGAAAAAGAACACGAATATAAATATTTTTTTTTGGTAATTTTCGTAATAATAATTTTTTAAGTAATTAGTTCTTTTGTTTTTATTAATGGTTAGGATCGTTTTTAAAAAAAATAATACCCCTAAATTAGAATTTTAAGGATATTATTATTTATTATATTTACTAAGGAAATAGGTAGTTTTACACGGCGTCGCTTAAACTAGAAAACGTGAAATCTCTAATTTTTAATGCGGGAACCAAATTCCCACCTACCCGAACGGCTTGTCCTATCTCTTCAATATTATTTAACATTATTACGGGGCTTTCGTTAAACCTAAAGTTTTTCACAGGAAATTTAATTTTGCCATTTTCTATAAAAAAAGTTCCGTCACGCGTAAGACCAGTATATAATAAAGTTTGAGGATCAACCGCTCTAATATACCATAAACGAGTTACTAGTATTCCTTTTTGTGTACTTTTTATCAAATCTGCCAAGGACTTATTTCCTCCCATCATAATAAAACCACTTGGTGGAGGAGTAGCTTTAACTCCTTTCTTGTCTGCCCAAAAACGGGAATAGGTCATGTTTTTTACTACTCCTTTTTCTATCCAATTAATTTTTTCTTGTAATCGCCCGTCAGCTGTAAAAGGGGAGCTTGGGATTAAAGGGTTAAAAGGATCTGAATAAATTTGCACACGCTCGTCAAAAAGTTTTTCACCAAGTTTGGTACTTCCGCCTTTCAAACTTAGGAAACTTCTGCCTTCGTCTGCCGAACGGGCATCCATGCTTCGCATCATATTTTGAAGTAAATCAGACGCGGCTATTGGCTCAAGAATAACGGTATATTTGCCAGGTTCTAATGCCTGTGCCTTTACGGAAGCTTTCGCTTTTTGAAGGGCAACTTCTGTTGCTGATTTAGCATTTAGAAGGTTTATGTCATTAAAATCTTGGCTTGCGTAACCTGAACCTGTGGCATCGTCTGTTCGAACAGTAACTGAAAAATCTACTGTGCTAAACTTATTATATCCAAAGAAACCTTTACTATTGCCAATAGCATTATAGCCAATATTATCTTCCAAATAACCTGCTGCTACACATCCGTTATTCTTACACGGTATTATACTATCAATGGCCGCTTTTGCTCGAATATCAGGATTTATGGCTCCAGTTGAATTTAAATAAGCGGTTGTTTCTTGGTAAGCAATTTTGCCTAACATTGGCATATATTCTGGGTTTTCTGGAGCTAATTTTGCGACTTCTTCCGATCGTAAAACAGTTTTCCTTAGCGATTCATCATCTAATTCGTTGATGGTTGCAGAACCAGATTTTTTTCCATATACGGAAGTTACTGCCACTGAAACGTTATCTGACTCACCACTAGTGCTTACTGTATTACGTGCATATCTTATGTTTCCAGTTTTAATGCCATTTATGCTTACAGCAGTTTCATCTGCTTTAGCATAGGAGAGTATTTTATCTACAATGGTTTTTGCTTCTTCTTTACTTAGTATTTTCATTGTTTTATCCTATTTTGCGGCCTGTGTTAATTACATTTACTCCATTAAAACGAGTGGTGGCACTACCATGAGAAACGGCAGAAACCTGAGAAGGCTGTCCTTTGCCATCAAAAAAAGATCCAAAAGTTCGGTAGTCGTCCTTATCACAAATTTGTGAACATGAGTTCCAAAACTCTTGTGTATTAGATTGATACGCCACATCATCCAGCATTCCTACAATTTCCCCATTCTTGATTTCATAAAATAATTGACCTCCAAATTGAAAATTGTAGCGTTGCTGGTCAATAGAATAAGAGCCACGGCCCACAATGTAAATTCCTTTCTCCACACCTTTAATCATATCTAAAACACTTAATTTTTCAGTGCCCGCTTTTAATGAAACATTAGGCATACGCTGAAACTGAACAGAACCCCAATCGTCGGCATAGGAGCAACCATGAGAGGCTGTTTCGCCCAATATGTTTACCTGGTCACGTGTGGCTTGATAGTTTACTAAAATACCATCTTTTATTAGGTCCCATTGCTTGCACGGCACTCCTTCATCATCAAAACCTACGGTGCCTAAAGCATGTGATTGTGTTTTATCAGCAACAATGTTTACGAGTTTACTACCATAGTTAAATGCTTTGGTTTTCCATTTATCTAAGGTTGCAAAGCTGGTTCCAGCGTAATTAGCTTCATATCCAAGCACTCTGTCTAATTCTAAGGGGTGGCCAACAGATTCGTGAATGGTTAGGCCCAAGTGGTTGGGGTCTAACACTAAATCGTATTTTCCGGCAGGGACTGACTTCGCTGTCATTTTTTCTTTAGCTTGTTTGGCAGCCATTATAGCGTCTTCCACCATATCATAAGAATTTCGGTATCCAACTAGACCAGCAGGACCGGCAATTTTTTCAGACGCAAGACCATCTAAATATTCGTAACCCATTCCCATTGGAGAGCTAATGGCATCCCTAGTTTTAAATTTACCCGCGGCTTTATCTACAGAAGTAACCGTAAAAGTAGGCCAAATTCTATGAATATCTTGGTCAATATAAGATCCATCTGAAGAAGCAAAATATTTTTGTTCGTTTACGAAAAATAAGTTGGAAGTAACAAAACCTGCTCCGTTTTTCATTGCTTCTGAATTTACTTTCATTAGTAAGTCCACTTTTTCCTGAATAGGAATTTGGAAAGCATTCTTGACTATGGGTGTTTTCCATGCTATTTCTCCAACTCCTTTTTG
>JANNWE010000319.1:0-1863 GCA_031414675.1 Cytophagaceae bacterium | reverse complement strand
TTAAAAAACCTTCTCCATGGCTCATTGCGTCTAGGTTTTCAGTATATCGATCAGTTATTGCCTTTCGTTCGCTAATTAATGGAGAAAGTGCCAAATTTAGATCTCCGCCATTCCAAGTTTCTTTTACTTCCTTTATTTCAGCATCCAGTTCAGCAATGCTTCTTAAAATATTTTTCACAAAACCTATAAAATCCTCAGCTCTTGCAAAAAAACCACCCGTGTTTTTATGAACAAAACGTAAGGAAAGCATTCTTCCCAAATCTCTGGCAGATTGCATTAAGGGGTCATCTTCTAAACTTTGCCCTCCAGCCGTGGGAATTTGAGCTGCGTAAGCCAAAGCCTCTAAAATTGTAGATTTGCCTGAACCATTTTCACCAACAAAAAAAGCAATATTTGAAAAAAATTTAATTTCCTCTAAGTTTTTTACTAAATCCAAATTAAATGGAAAATCTGAACGCTCGGGTAGGTTTCTTAAATAAAACGAACTGAGTATCATTAATTACAAAGCGGACATCTGACTGGCTTTAACAAAAGACTGAACCGTATCAACAATGCCGGCGGAATCAAAGCCACATTCGGCATATAATTGATATTGCTCCCCATGTTCTACTATTCTATCAGGAATACCTAGTCTTTTAACAGCAGAAGTATATTGGTTATCGATCATAAATTCTAAAATTGCCGACCCTATTCCTCCTTGAATACAGCCATCTTCAACAGTTATGACTTTATCAAATTTAGAAAATACTTCATGAAGCATTTTTTCATCTAAGGGTTTAGCGAATCTCATATCGTAATGTGCAACACTTATGCCGCTTCTATCCAATTCTGGAATCGCTTTTGAGACTTGATTTCCAATTGGCCCAAAACTTAAAATAGCACAGTCATCCCCATCTTTAAGTTTCCTTCCTTTTCCTATTTCTAGGGCTGAAAAAGGTTTTTTCCAATCTGGCATTACTCCTTCTCCTCTCGGATACCTGACAGTAAATGCAGATTTACCCAGCTGTACTGTATCGGATTGAGCTAAAAACATTAAATTCCGAAGCTCTTCTTCGTTCATTGGTGAAGACACAATCATATTGGGTATACATCGCATAAACGCTATATCATAAGCACCATGATGAGTTGGACCATCTGCACCAGCAAAACCCGCACGATCCAAACAGAAAATAACAGGTAAATCTTGCATACAAACGTCATGAATCACCTGATCATAAGCCCTTTGCATAAAAGTTGAATAAATATTACAAAACACAGCTAAGCCGCGAGTGGCCATGCCTGCAGAAAGGGTCACTGCATGTTGTTCTGCAATACCTACATCAAAAGCTCTATCTGGCATGGCTTTCATCATAATATTTAAGGAAGAGCCAGAAGGCATAGCTGGTGTAATTCCTACAATATTCTTATTCAATTCTGCCAATTCAACGATAGTATGTCCAAAAACATCCTGAAACTTTGGGGCTACGGGCTTATCAATAATTTTTTTCTGAATTTCACCGGTAACTTTATCAAAAAGACCTGGAGCGTGCCATTTAGTTTGATCTTCTTCTGCAGGGCCATAACCTTTGCCTTTCACAGTAAGGCAATGTAATATTTTTGGACCTGGAATATCTTTCAAATCTTTTAATACTTCGGCTAAATGATCAATATCATGACCGTCTATTGGACCAAAATATCTTAAATTTAACGCTTCGAAGAAATTACTTTGGCTCAACAATGCACCTTTCATCGCATTTTCCACCTTTGCTACTATATCTCTTGCACTCTTTCCAAATTTACTCATCTTCCCAAGTAAATTCCAAACGTCATCTTTTACTTTGTTGTAGGTTGGAGAAGTGGTAATATCTGTTAAATATTCTTTTA
>JANNWE010000318.1:0-13076 GCA_031414675.1 Cytophagaceae bacterium | reverse complement strand
CGTATTTTTTAATATTCCTGTGTTTCTGATTTTTATTAAAAGCTCGCTATTAATGTTTGTAGTATTAATTTCCACAAAACCCCAACTTGTAGCTTTTTGAACTCCATGTTTTATGGCATTTTCTACCAAAGTTTGTAACATCATAGGCGGCACTTGCACAGATAATGTGTCTTTACCTACATCCCACTTAGTTTGTAAACGTTCTTCATATCTCACTTTTTCTAATTCGAGATAGTCCTCAACAGTTTTTAATTCTTCCCTTAAAGATATAGTAGTTTTTCGATCTGCTACAAGAGAGCTTCTCAATATATTGGAGAGTTGTGTAATACCTTTTTGAGCTTTTTTTGGGTCTTCAATTATTAAAGCACGAATACTATTTAAAGCATTGAACATAAAATGAGGGTTAATTTGAGCTCTTAATATTTTTGCCTCTGACGCTTCTATTGAAGCTTGTAATTTTATTCTTTCAACGGCCTCATCTCTTCTTTCTTTAGAATATGCAGAAAATATATAAATCAAAACCCAGATTAAAACGGGTTTTCCTAGGTTTGTAATATATAAGACTTCTTTAATCAACCAGTTAATTTGCGACGTATCAATAATTGTCTCATCCAAACTTATATTTACAGCAGTCATTAAAGCAGTAATTATTAATATTCCAATAGTACTTCTAAAAACAAGCTGTGGAATTGGCAATTTTACCCAAAAATACTGTTTAAAGATTACTCTAAAAAAATGAGTTAAAGATATCCCAACAAGAATATTTATTATGGAATTGAAGATTAGTATTTCAATTTCTTCATAGTTAAAGTTGAATGTAATAAAATAATCAACAAAACCCGAGATGGTATACAAGGTCCATCCCAGAATTTGAAAAAGCCAATACGACTGTTTAAAATTCATTGATTATTTTTTTTCAAAGCTACTAATAAACCAAATTTTGAAGTTAAGAATATGTTTATTGGGCTATTTGTCTTCTAAACGGACAATAAATCGTTTAATAAAAAAATAAAAATAGCAAAATTTTAAGCCATTTCTAAGGTAATTTCTGGAATAAAACTGAAATGTGTGGTATCATTTGATATCTCAATTTCAAATGAACTGGTTTCGTAATGATAGATCAACTTGTATAAGCAGGTATTCAAATGTGGGAAACTGTCCATTTCTGATAAGGGCAAATTAGAGATTTGAGCTAGTAAAATTCTCATCGCTCTTCCATGCATGGCAATTAAAATCAACTCTTCCTCTTGGTTTTGTAATATAATATTTAAGGCGATTTTTTGTCTATCTGCCACAATTTCAGGACTTTCTCCTCCAATAGCTGCCAAGTGTGTATGGCCTTTTTGCCAGTTATCTAATAATTCTGCATAATAAACGTTGTCAATAGCGTTTGGAAGTCGCCCTTCTTTTTCGCCCCAACTTATTTCATTCAGTTCTGGTAATATAACTTGCTCAATGCCGAGATTTAGAAAATGCACTACAGTTTGATGAGTACGAATTAAAGCAGATGTGTAAATTTTTTGAAAAGGGATATGAGAATATTTTTTAAAAAAAGCCAAAGATTGAATTCTTCCAGTTGCGTTTAATTCAGAATCTACTCCACTTCCTTGGACAATACCTAATTTATTAAATTCGGTTTCTCCATGTCTAATAAGGTAGATTTCTTTTTTGCTTTTTGACATTCGCGTTACTATTTTTGAGTGTATTTCATTAATTTTTGCAAAAATACGAATATATGTTTAATAAAAGTTTCGGACTTGATTTTCTTAACTCATTAGGAAAAAATAATTTGGAAGAACAATTGGGAATTGAGTATGTTGAGCTAGGAGAAGATTTTATTGTGGCTAGAATGCCAGTTGATCATAGAACCAAGCAACCTTTCGGTATTTTACACGGAGGAGCTTCTGTAGTTTTGGCAGAATCTTTAGGTTCTGTAGCTTCATTTTTATGTTTAGAAAATCCCGAAAAGCAGAAAGCAGTAGGTTTGGAAATAAATGCAAATCACTTAAGACCAGTATCAGAAGGTTGGGTTTTTGGCAAGGTTACTAATATTCATCTCGGGAAAAAGACGCATATTTGGGAGATCAAAATTAGTACTTCAAAAAATAAATTAGTTTGCATAAGTAGAATTACTATGATGATAATTTAAAAAAGGCTTTGGCTTAATTTTTGCAGTGTTTTTATCGATAATTCCAAAATATGCATAGAATATTTTTTTTCTTTTTTTTCTTAAAAAGTTTCCTTTCATTTAGTCAGAATTTGAAACCAGACTACCCAGTTTCTACAACTGACACTCTAAAGCCTGAAAAGGAAATCTACTCAAAAGCTATTCCTGTGGCTTTTGATACGTTAAGTTATGCTGAAGAATACAAAAGAGATGCCTGGCGTTTGCAATACGGTATTAGAGGGGGATTAAGCAGGGGTAAATTTAGAATAAATGAAGGGATTGTAGATCAAGTAAGTGCAACGGGATTACCTGTTTTGGATTTAAATGGAAAGGTGGTCAAAAACAATTTTGTAAATAATGAAATTTATTCTACGGGTTTTGATGCCGGTATGTTTTTAAGGTTTGTTAGAGGTTCATTTTTTGTTCAACCAGAAATTATATACTCTTCAAAAGCTGGGATCTTTGATGTTATTAAAACTGATGGAAGCTTGTCAAATAGAGTGAAAGCGAATATAAATTCTATCGATATTCCAATTTTAATCGGAATACGTTTCAAAAATGCTAGAGTGTTTTTCGGACCTACCACTAATTTCGCATTTCAAATGAATAAAGAAATGAAAGAAATTCTGGCCTTATATACATTAAAAGAAAACTTAGGATCTAGTTTTTTCAATAGACCAAATTTGAATTTCAATGTAGGTTTAGCTTTTGAATTTGGAGCTTTCTTTTTTGAAACAAGGTATGAAAAAGGTATTAATACATATACAAACCAGAATATTGGGCCGTCAAATTCACCTCAAGGTTTTCGAATTTTTGCCGATGGAATACATTTCAGTATAGGTATTATTAATCGCTAATTAATAATCTAATCAAATTGCATCATAAAACAATTTTCTGTCCTATTTTTGATAAAATTAAGGACTTCTACATATGAAAGCATTGGTTTTGGGAGGGGGTTCTCTGAAAGGAGCTTGGCAAGTTGGAGCAATTCAAGCCGTATTAGAGACTGGTTTTGAGCCTGATATGATTTATGGAATTTCAGCGGGTGCATTAAATGCCTCGTTTATGGTAAATGAAGCTGGAAATCAAGCATTAGCAAATAATAGAATAGATTGGGATTTAGTGAATAAAAAACTTTTGCAATTTTGGATAGAAAATATCACAAAACCTCAAGATATTGGTATATTAAAATCTAAATGGTCCTTAGGAATTGATACTATTTTAAGCAGATTTGACGGTTTGTTGGATACCAACCCACTTCATGAAAAACTTAAAAAATATATAGACCTTACAGTTTTAAGGAGAAGTCCAATAGCTTTGAAAGTTGGAGCAGTAAATTTAAATACGGGTTTAATGCACTATGCAGATCCATTAGAACAGCATTTTTTGGATTATTTACGGGCAAGTAGTTCTCTTCCTATTGTAATGCCAGCTATTCAAATTGGCGGAGATCATAAAAAAGTATATTTAGATGGTGGCTTAAGAGAAGTTGTTCCATTAAAAAAAGCCATAGAAGATGGAGCCACAGAAATTTACGCAATAGCAACTCATCCAAAGTTCAATGAAATGAAACCAATAAATTATAGAAATCTTTTATCTGTGTTAGATAGATTAAAAGATATTTCTGTAAATCAATTAGAAAATAATGATATTGAATGGGCAGAAAACTTCAATAAAAATATTATTTCAGTAGCAGGGTATTCTATTAATAAGAAAGTCAATTTAAAAGTTATACGACCAGATGATTCTATTGATATTAATCTTACTGATTTTGATTTAAATGTAATAAAAAGAATAATTAAAGAGGGATACGAAAAAGCTTACACTGTTTTAAAAGAAAAATAGTAATTCTACTAGAATTAAACTTTAATTTTTTTGATAGAATATTTCACTCTTCTAAAATAACTTTACTTTTTTTGCATTATAAATCCAAACTAATCCCAAAGTCGCAATTAAAGTAAATGCAATTGGTAATGAAAAACCTTTTGAAATAAACCCAATTAGAACAGGACCAAATAAGAAACCTCCCATTGCAAAAGTATTCATCATAGCTAATCCTGCTCCTTTTGGTAAGTTTGGTAAACGCGAAGAGCTAGCATATAAAATAGGAGCTCCGCAAGAAACTCCTGCACCTACCAATGCAAATCCAAAAATCGCAGTAAAAGTGTAAGGTAATAATATGGCAATTAAGATTCCGATTACACTTAAAAATCCACCGTAAATTAAAATTTTATTAGCTCCAAATTTTGGAATTATTTTATCGCCCGATAGCCTACCAATTGCCATTAAAAAAGAATAACCAGCAAGCCCCCACCCTTCATAATAGCGATTTGTTTTAACAATATCTCTCATAAAAACAGCTGTCCAGTCTGCCATAGTGCCTTCAGTGATATTAATACATAAACTTAAAATAATCATAAGCAAAAAATTGCCAGTGGGAAATTGAAATTTTGATCTTTTGAGTTTTGCTGTTCCTTGCTCATCAAATAATAATAAAATTATTGGTCTTGCATAAAAAAATGATGCTAACAAAATGAGGCAAATCGATAACATGATTTTATCTGGAGAAATAGATAAGCCATTGAAAAAACTAGAAACAATTGAGCCCATCATTAAGCCTAAACTAAACATTCCATGACAAGTACTCATAATTTTGATGTTTTGATGACTCTCAATTGAGCCAACACACGTGTTCATTCCTATATTTGTTATAGCAATTGCAGAGCCACATAGCAATAAAAAAAAAGATAATATATATACATTGGGAGCATTTAATAATAAAAAATAGGTAAAAAGGAGAAAGCACCAACCCCATAGCGTGCTTTTTCGCATTCCTATTTTTCTTATTAACATGGCTGCTACCGGATTCATAACTAATGCTCCAAAAGGCATAGAAAGTAGCAAAATCCCTAATTCTGCGTCGTTTAATTGAAAAAGCTGTTTAATATGAGGAATAAAAGTTGCCCAGCAGCCAAAAAGTAAACCCATAGAAATAAAGGCCAGTCCAATTGCTAGACTCTGTTTATTCCCAAAAAAATCTTTAATGATATGTGAAAACATGTGGCCTCTACTTTTTTAGCAAAAGTAGGTCTTTTGACCTAAGAAATAGAAAATGAACTAAGATTAATAAACTTTAATATATAGTTAAGGAAACCTTTAAATTATTAACTATTTGTCTCTCATTTTTGGCTCGAATTTTTTAGGAGCAAACAAAAATCCAAAAGCTTCGGCACCTTTTTTTGTATGTACCTTATGATGAATATAATGGGCATTCATAATACGCTTCATATAAGCACTTTTGGTTGGAAAATTTATTTTAATTCGTCTATGGACTATTAAATCATGAAAAATAAAATAAGAGATTCCATAGAGCGAAATTCCTAAGCCAATATAAGTCAAATACCAAAATTCACGATTTAAATCACCATAAATTATGGTCGACATTGCTGTAATGCTAAAAACGACCGCATAATAGTCATTCTTTTCAAAAAAGCCTTTGTGATGATTATGATGATCTGCGTGCCATTTCCATCCAAAACCATGCATGATATATTTGTGAGTAAACCATGCAACTGCCTCCATAAATGCAAAAACTCCCAGAACAATAAAAACTCGAATAATAATTTCCATCCTTATTTTACAATTTATAATTTAACATTTACAAAATAAAAAAGTTTTAAAATTCTAGTTAAAAAAAACTATTTTTGTCAAAATTAATCATTCGTTATTTATGAAAAACATATTAATAGCAATTTTTCTATTTTTCTGTCTATCTTCTTTAGGACAGAAAAAAAGTTCAGTAGTAAATTCAAAACCCAAACTTGTCGTTGGCATTGTAGTGGATCAAATGCGATATGATTATTTATATAGGTTTTACTCTAAATATTCAGAAAAAGGCATTAAAAGGCTTATGAACGAGGGCTTTAATTGTAGAAATAATCAATATCATTATGCTGCCACAATTACTGGTCCAGGTCATGCTCATGTATATTCTGGATCTTCTCCTGCCATAAGTGGCATTGTAGGTAACGAATGGTATGACAAAGTAATAAATAAATCGATGTATGTTGTTTCAGATTCTACTGTAAAGGTAATAGGTGAAGGCTCTGAAGCTGCAGGAAAAATGTCTCCTAGAAATTTGAAGGTTACCACCATTACCGACCAACTTCGAATTTCAAGTCAATTTAAATCTAAAGTTATTGGTATCGCTTTTAAAGATAGAGGCTCTATTTTACCAGCTGGTCATACGGGTTTGGCTTATTGGTATGATGCTGGAAGTGGCAATTGGATTACGAGTAGTTACTATACGGATGCTTTGCCAAAATGGGTTAAAGAATTTAATGCTAAAAAATTACCTCAATCTTACATTACTAATATTTGGGAGCCATTAATGCCATTGGAAAATTATACAGAGACTGAAGATGATGATCAGCCTTATGAAGCCCAAATGTCTGGCGAACCAAAAGCTGTGTTTCCCCATAAAGTCACTATGGGAAGCTTAGCTCAATCGTATTTTGGAAACGAACTCACCACTAAATTTGCTCTAGAGGCTTTTGAATCCGAAAAATTGGGCAGAAATGGAGATACTGATTTTTTAGCAGTCAGTTTTTCTACTCCGGATTACACTGGACACGCTTTTGGACCACAGTCTAAAGAAATTGAAGACGTGTATCTGCGATTTGATAAAAATATTGAGGAGCTATTAAATCAATTTGACAGTCGGCTTGGAGCTGGAAATTACACCGTCTTTTTAACAGCGGATCATGGAATTGCTGAAATACCTGCATTTTTAAAGAAACATGATATTCCTTCGGGCCTATTTTTAGGTAATGAAATCAAAAATGCAGCGGAGAAAGTTTTGGTAGATAAATTTGGGGAAGGAGTTTATCTTCTAGATGCCGACAACTATCAGTTGTATTTGAATAAAGTTTTATTAGCTAAAAAAGGAATTAGTATTGCTCAAGTTACGGAAGCTCTGAAAGATAAATTTGAAAAAATGGATGGAATTTATAAAGTAATTGATTTAGAAAATGTAATGTCGGCAAATTTGCCAGATTATTTTAAAAGTAAATTAACTAATTTATATAATCCGAAAAGAAGCGGAGAAATAATGATATTAGTTGAACCTGCTTGGTTTTCGGGATATGTGAAAGGCACAACCCATGGAACAATGTATTCTTATGACACCCATGTGCCGTTATTATTTTTTGGTTGGGGGATTAATCAAGGAGAAAGTGTAAAACCGACTGCCATAGCTGATATAGCTCCAACTCTTGCTATGTTGCTTAAAATTTTAGAACCAAATGGAACAGTAGGTTCGCCAATTTCAGAAGTTTTGAAGCACTAATTTAATTTTATTAATACATAAAAAAAGAGGTCATTTGTATTCAAATGACCTCTTTTCTTTAAGAATTTCTTTACTTGTCTTCTGGAAGCAGCACTGCTCTTATTAAATCTTTGCCTGAAAGATATTTATTCGCTGCATTTTTTGTGCTTTCTACAGTTATTTTAGATAAAAGCACATCTTCTTTCAATATTTTCCTGATATCATCATTATCTTGATACATGGAAACTAATTCACCCAACCAAAAGTCATTGCTTTTTAAATCTTTTTCAAGCTCTAGTTTTTGGTTGTTTACATACTTTTCTATGTCTATTTTACTAGCCCCTTCCAGTTTTATTTTTTCAATTTCGGCTAATGTAAGCGCAATTAATTTTTCTACGTTTTTAGGGGAGCAGCCAAAACCGATTCTGAATTGATAGCGAGGAGAAGGATATTTACTTGCGCTTCCATTTGCATAAGGAGAATATACGTTTCCTTCCTCTTCTCTTAATTTTTCTGTAAGTTTAATATTTAAAATTTCACCAAGCGCAGAAATGTTAATATCTTCTTCGTCAGAAGATTCATATTTTCCACTGACAATAAGCGTTACTGATGCTTTGTCTTCTGTACCTTTTTTTACAACTTTAGAAATTTTACCTGAAGGTGGAATAATTTTTCGGTCGTTAAACTTTTCGGCAGAATTATTACTCGGTAATCCACCAAGATAAGTGGCTAATAAAGGTTTTATTTTTTCAATATCAAAGTTTCCTACAAACGTAAAAGTGAAATCTGATGCATCAGAAAAGCGTTCCTTAAAAATTTTTAATGCTTTTTCAGGATTCACTTTGTCCATTCGTTGCTCTGTCATTGGCATAGAACGGTAATTGTAATTTCCCATTACCGCCTGAATAGTATCTCTGTATAGCTTTTCAGGAGTAGGTGTTTTGGTCATATTGGCCAAAAAATCTCTTTGATTATTCATAAAACCTTTTACAGCATCTTGGTCTAACTTATTATTAGTGAATCTACTATAGACCATCTGTAAGGCGGTTTCAAAATCCTTAACAGAAGAAGAACCTATTATTCCTTCTGAATTTGCCCCGATAATTGCATTTACTTGTGCAATTTTGCCCGACAAATATTTTTGTAATTGAGAGGCTTTAAAATCTCCCATTCCGCTTGTACTTACAACTGCAGAAGCAAAACTTACATTTTCATAATCTTCATCATTATAAAGCGACTGTCCACCCCAACTTGTGGCTCTAAATTTAATTTCATCGTTTTTAAATGTGGTTGGTTTTAAATTCACTTTTACTCCATTTTCAAAAACAAGTTCCGTTACTCCTACTTCCTGTATTTTCTTTTCAGAAATTATTTTTGAAGCTTTTGGAGGATTGGCTACTAATGGCAATGTTACTGCCTCATCAACATAAGGGGTAATATTTGATCCTGTATTGTCTAGCAAAGCTTTTAATTTAGCAATACTAGGCATTTTTTCTTTATCTTTTTCTGAACCAATCACAGACAACACTCTATTTTCTTTTGTAATTAGCTTTTTAACTAAAGCATTTATTTCTTCTAGTTTAATTATGTCTAAGTTTTGTTTAATAAAATTAAAATCAAAAGCTATGTCTGTCATCACCACATCATTTGTAAAGCAGCTTACCAATTCTTCCACAAAGTTTTCGGATTCGGTTTTATCTCTTTCGTTATATTGTTTCTCGATTCTTGTTTTGTACTGCAATTTTGCTCTTTCAAATTCACCGGTGGTGAATCCGAATTTAGCTGCTCTTTCGTTTTCATCTAAAACAGCAATTAAAGCTTTTTCAATGTCTGCCCCTTTGGCGACAGCGAAAACAGTTAAAGCGTCTAAATTGCCTAAAAAGCCGCTGTAATTACTTGTTCCAAATTGGTAAGGTGGATTGGCTTTCTGAAGCAATTCTTGCAATCTTTGCCCTATCATTCCATTAAACAGAGATGTCATTATTGCATTTCTACGATCATTTTCGGTGATTTCTTTCTTTTCTCCTTGTAAATAATAGAGTTGCACCAAATTGTAAGGTTGTTCTTTATCGGTAATAATTACCGCATCAGTGCCACCCGTCAATGGTACAGAAAATTCATTTCTTTTTTCAGGATTCTGAGATTTAGGAATACTCCCAAAATGTTTTTTAATCATCTCCTCCATTACAGAGGGATCGAAATCTCCAACAGCAATAAGTGCTTGCAGATCAGGGCGATACCATTTTTTATGAAATTGTTTAAAAGTAGCGTATGGTGCGTTTTGAATGATAGAGTCTAAACCAATAGGAAGCCTTTGGGCATATCTTGAGCCTCTAAATATTACAGGGTACAATTGCTGTTGGATTCTATCTTGAGCTCCTTTTCTTAGTCGAGCTTCTTCCAAAACGACCCCTCGTTCTTTGTCTATTTCTTTACCATCCAATGTGGCTTTGTTGGCCCAATCTGAAAGCACCATGAGATATTTTTCTAACTTTGCTAGTGTGTCGGATGGAACTGGAAGCATATAAACTGTTTCGTCAAAACTTGTATAGGCGTTTAGGTCTGCTCCGAATTTAATACCACTTTTTTCAAGAAAATTTACTAACTCGTTTTTTGGGAAATTTTTAGTACCATTAAACTGCATGTGCTCTAAAAAGTGGGCAATTCCTCGTTCATTTTCGTTTTCTAAAATAGACCCGGCTTTAACGACTAATCGTAATTGAGCACGATTTTTTGGCTCAACATTTTTTCTAATATAGTAGGTTAGTCCGTTACTAAGCCTTCCAATTTTTACATTAGGATCCATCGGAAGTTTCCTGTCGGCATTGAATTGACCAAATAAAGATTGGAATGAAATAGCTAAAATTAGTGCCGTGGAAAGAAGTTGTTTTTTCATTGATTTTAATTTATTTTTGTGTATTATGTATTCAATATGCAAGTAAAGAAAATATTTTTACTATTAATGTTTCGGTATATTAGAATTTAGTTAAAAATGCTTAATTAAACAAAGTAGTTTGTGTTCCAAGGTGTTAAATAAGGTATTATTTTTTTTCATTTATAAAAATTAATACTGTTTCACAAAAAAATCATTATTTTTGCGTTGTAAGTATTTAAAAGAAAGAATTTATTAATTTCTACAGCATTAGTTCTTTCGTGAAATTGAATTTTTAATTGCAAAATAATTTTGAGATTTGTAATCTCCCGAGATATCCCTTTTATTTTTTTTTATGAAAGAATACGGAAGTAACGTTCAAAAGTTAGTGGAGCATATCAATAGCATCCCTGATATTGAGAAACGAACAAAACATGCCCATATTTTAGTGGAGCTAATGCGTCAAATACATCCCCAAATGAGAGATGGAGCTGATTATAGCAAAAAACTTTGGGATGATTTGTATATTATGGCAAACTTCGATTTAGAAGTTGATAGCCCATATCCTCCCCCTCCTAAAGAAATTTTAGGTAAAAAACCTTTGCAAATACCTTATAATCAAACCAAACTTAAGCATAAAATTTATGGTAGAAATGTAGAACTTTTGGTTTTGAAAGCAATGCTTGCTAACACCTTTGAAGAGAGAAAAGCTTTTGTTTCCTATATCGTTAAATTAATGAAATCATTTTTCTTAAATTGGAATAAAGACACCATAGAAAGTCCAACGTGTTTAAATCAAATTTTAGAGCTTTCTGGAGGTAAATTAAAACTAGAGATTGAAGATTTATTGGCAAATGGAATTATTGAAGAAGCAAATCCAAGAGATGGAAGTGGAAACAGGCCAAGGCCTAATTTTCAAAATTTCAACAATCGTCCAGAAAGAGGGAACGAAAGAAGAGAAAGAAATGGCAACGTAAATACTAATAGTAATACCAATAATGGTAACACCAATACTAATGGAAATGTAAGAAATCCAATAGAAAGAAATAATCCTAGAAATGCCGGGCCAAAAAATAGATTTAATGGTAATAATAATAGAAGAAGGCCTCAATAGCTATGTCATCATTTAAAATTACAGGAGGCAAAAAACTTCAAGGAGAGCTACAGCCTCAAGGTGCAAAAAATGAGGCTCTTCAAATTATTTGTGCAGTTTTACTCACCAAGAGCCCAATAATAATTCACAACATTCCCAATATTCGAGATGTGAATAAATTAATGGAGCTTTTAGAGGATATGGGGGTGATGCGTAGCAAAGTGGCGGAAGGATCTTATCGCTTTGAAGCGAGTAATGTAAATTTTGAATATTTTGAAACCACAGAATATAAAAATAAAGCAGCCGAACTTAGAGGTTCTGTTATGCTTTTGGGCCCCATGCTAGGCCGATTTGGTAAAGGAAAAGCACCAAAACCAGGTGGTGATAAAATAGGTCGAAGACCTTTAGATACACACTTTATAGGCTTTCAAAAATTAGGAGCCGAGTTTTCTTATGATTTAGGGGATTCTTTTTATTCTATAGATGGATCAAAAATGAAAGGATCTTATATTTGGATGGAAGAGATTTCAGTTACTGGAACTGCCAATGTTTTAATGGCCGCAGTTTTAACTGAAGGCACTACCACCATTTATAACGCCGCTTGTGAACCCTATTTGCAGCAATTATGCAAAATGCTGAATAGTATGGGAGCCAAGATTTCAGGTGTGGGTTCTAATCTTTTAGTTATAAAAGGAGTTAAAGAATTGCATGGGTGTGAGCATACTATGTTGCCTGATATGATTGAAATTGGTAGTTTTATTGGATTAGCCGCTATGACCAAGTCCGAAATTACTATTAAAAATTGTAGAATTGAAGAACTTGGAATTATTCCTGATACGTTTAAGAAATTGGGCATTGAAATGGAGTTTAGAGGAGACGATATTTTTGTTCCTTCTCAAGAGAATTATAAGATAAGCACCTTAATAGATGGCTCTATATTAACTGTTTATGATGCCCCTTGGCCAGGTTTTACTCCAGATTTAATTTCGATTATTTTGGTTACTGCCATACAAGCAAAAGGTACGGTTTTGATGCATCAAAAAATGTTTGAATCGCGCTTATTTTTTACAGATAAACTGATTGATATGGGAGCTCAAATTATACTTTGCGACCCACACAGAGCTACAGTTATTGGTTTAAATAGAGAACATAATTTAAGAGGAATAAGAATGACTTCACCAGACATCCGTGCTGGAGTTGCTTTGTTAATTGCGGCACTTTCTGCAGACGGTATTAGTGTAATAGATAATATTGAACAGATAGACAGAGGTTATCAAAACATAGATACTAGATTAAATGCCATTGGGGCGGATATTGTTAGAGTTTAATAGAAAATTAAGGATTTAATTATAAAAAAGACTATTTAATTAGTCTTTTCTTGTTTTAAACCAAAAATCTAGAAAAAATAATTTTGCTAAGATTTAAAAGTGGGTTTTATTTATCAATGTTTTATATTATCCAGATTTCATTATTTAGTGTTTTAAAGTCCTGCATTTTATTAAGGATGTGATAATTGGAAGGCTATAAAGTAAGAGCTATTTTTATTTCAAAATTTATTCAATTTTCTTAAAAATCTATTTAATATGTTTCTAGAAATAGGGATTAAACTTAATTCCAA
>JANNWE010000317.1:0-2418 GCA_031414675.1 Cytophagaceae bacterium | reverse complement strand
TTAACAATAAATGCCGATTGTGAGCCAGTTCCTAAAATAAAAGCGGGTGAAAAAGGGGTAATTAACTCACCTTGTTCACTTATTTTTCTTAACACTCTTCCAGAAACTGGAGCGTATATTTTTGATAGTTTTTGATTAAATATCGCAGCTTGCATACTTTGAGTGGCTAAATCTAAACCTGAATTAGCGTCTAATAAATTGGTTTGTGTTGCAGCTTCGTCTTCGTACAAATTTTTTACTCTCTCATAATCTCTTTTGGCTTTTTGTAAACCAATTTTTGCTTGGTTAACTTGAGCGTCTATTTCGGCAAGGTCTAACTCTGCAAGCAATTGTCCTGCCTTTACCATTTGGCCCTCATTTACATAAACCCGCTTAATTAAGCCACCTGTTTTAAACGCCAATTTAATTTCAGATTTAGAGGACAAAACGCCAGCAGTTTCAATGCTTTCTCCTAATGTTTTCCTTATAACAGAGGATGTCTCGACAACAGAAATTTCTTCCTTTTGATTATTTTTCTGATCCGTATTTTTTGAACATGAGCCAATAATTGCTCCTAAAGAGATTGTTAATATTAAATATGCTTTTTTCATTTCAATTTTGTGATTTTTATTAATAACCGCTAACTTTTTTTAAATTTGCAAATTTTACCCAAACATCATATCTAGCTAAAGATTCGCTAAGCTTCGAAATTAAATCGTCGTTTTGGGCTTTGGATACCTCCACAAAAATTGCATTTCCATTTTTGTATCTGCTGTTTACTATTTCTAATATTTTTTGTGTTTTCTCTATTCCACCTTTTGTGCTATGGTAGTTGGATACCGAAGCCTGTAGTTCTCTAAAGTTTTGATTTACTTGAAGTAGTATTTGTTTTTTTAACTCTTCCCTTTTTAACTCTAGAATTGATTTGGAAATTTTGGATTGTTGAACTTTATGTTTCTTTTCATAGCCATGATATAAATCCCAACTTATTCCAAATTGTGCTAAAGCGTATGCTTGATTTGTAAACGTATATCCGAAACCTTGAAAGCCCATATTTCCTCCTACGAAAACTTGTGGAAGTTTGGCATTTTTTTGTTGTAATAAAATGTTGGCATCGTTTACTTTTAGGCCACTATTAATTTGATTAAACTCGGGTCTATAAACTAGAGCATTTTCATTTAAAATGGCTAGATTTGGGAAAATTGGTAGCGTATTAGTTAAAGAACTATCAATTGCAATTTCCTCAGTCAAATCTTTGTTTAAAAGGAAATTAAAATAAGCCTTTGCCAAATCTTTGTTTTTATGAGCTACTGTTATTTGTTGTTCAAGTTTGGTAATCTCATACTCTGAGGTTAGTAAAACATCTTTTAAAGCTACTTTTTTATCTACAAGTTTTCTGTTTAGTTGGTCAACTTGATGTAATATTCCTCGAGATTGTTCGTAAATTTTTATTGCTTCTACCGCTTGCAGATATTGAAAATAGGCAATTTCGATGGAATGTTTTATTTCAAACTCTAATGTTTTCTTTTTTGCATATTCAGTTTGAAGTAGTTCTTTTTGCAAAGCTATGTTATACTTTATATCAGAATTGAAAATTGGATATTGAAACGAAATTTTTGTATCATGAAAATTATTTGGTGCCAATAGCTCATCCACATTTTCTACTTGAGGGAAACTCGAGCTTTGAGTAAGTTTATTTAGTGTATTATAAACAGGATTTAATAAATCGCCAATCGGAAATTGTAATCTTCGACCCCCAGCCGCCAAAGTATAAGTTGGTGCAAAAGTTATTCTTGGGAATAAGTTGGTTTTAGCAATTTCTATACTTTTCATTGCTTTATTTAACTCTAGTTTTTCTTGTTTAAGGGAGAGATTATTCTCTATGCCACTTATTATATATTCGTCTAAAATTTTTGACTGTGCGTAAATCGATGTGGTAATTTGCCAGAGCAAAAAGTAAAGTAACAACTTTTTCATACTTTATTTTGAATTTTAAATGTGGTTATCTTTTTGTTAAGGCTAAATTAGACGCTGCTTTAGCAACGATTTTTCCTTCTTCGTTATAAATTTTACATTCTACATGTGCCATTGTGCGTCCGTCTCTTATAATTTCAGTTTCTGCTCTTACAGTTTGGCCAATAGTACCCGGTTTTAAAAAATCAATATTTAGATTAACAGCAACATAAAATCCTTCTTTACCCAGGGAAAAGGTAGTCATACCGATTACTTCATCTATTATACCTGCTAAAACGCCTCCATGCATTATTCCGGCTGGATTTGCAAATTCTTCTCTTACCTTAAATTCAATTATTAGCTTTCCAATTTCTGCTGCTAATATTTTTCCATTTAGCCACCTACCAAAGGGGGATGGACTGTTTTCTGTTGTTTCTTTACCTATTAGGTTTTTAAAATGTTCTATCATCTTTATTTTTGTTTTCC
>JANNWE010000316.1:0-3074 GCA_031414675.1 Cytophagaceae bacterium | reverse complement strand
ATATCATTGATGTTTTCCATGGTCGGCACCGCCACATTCAATCTTTTAACTTTATCTATTGCATCCGTAGTTTTTCTATAAAAAATTGAATAATTGGAATTTATTACTTTTCCAAAATACTTATATCCAATTTCATAGGTTAAGGCTTTCTCAGGTTTAAGATTTGGGTCTGCTTTTACCGTGGAAGTATTTAAATAGAGTTCCGTAAACGTTGGAAATCTCAAGGATCGATTTATGGTTGAATACAAAACCGTTTCTTTATTAATTTTCAAAGTAAGGTCAGCTCCAGGATAAAATGCAAACCCAAATTGGGAGTTATAGTTTAACAAAGAACCGGCAGAAATCGTTAAATTTTTCCATGTTTTTTGATGTTCCACAAAACCACTTGCGTTATTTCTAACTTTAGATTTTGTATAAAAAATATCTGGATAATCTAATATGGCGATATTTTTTACCAGATTTTCACCCAAACGGTTACTCAAGACACTTTCTTTTCGAAATTCAATGCCAAAGGCACTTTGACCAAAACGATTTAATAATTTAAATTTCCATTCTCCATCATAAACATCAGTTTGATGAAAATTTACGGAGGCCAACTTATTCGTATTTCTATAATTATCAAAATCATAAAAATCAAAATGTTTTCTATAATTTAATCTTAATGTTCCGATTAGTTTATTTGAAAAATTATGAACCCAAGAGGTTGTTGCTAGAACCGAAGCCACTTCTTCATATTGGTTATAAAATTTAGGATGATAAAAATTAGATGCCCCAAATTTATTTCCAAGGCTTCCCAAACTAAATTCTAAATGGCCATTTCTATACTTTTTTCCTGCTTTTAATGAGGCAATTCTTTTGTCAAATGCTGTATTTGCGATGTAATCACCACTTTTTTGTTGATCCAAATAAGCTGCTAAGTAAAATTCTTTATAAATAGTTTGTCCGTATAATCCCAAGTTTCTTAAGGCGTTTTCACCAGCGATTCCAGTAAAACCAATTATATTTTTGACTATTTTTTTAGAAATAATATTGACCACACCAGAAAATGCACTTGGTCCAAAAACACGGGAAGCCCCCCCTTGCAAAAGTTCAATTCTTTCAATTTGTGTAATAGGAATGGGTAAGTTCATGCTATGATGTCCTGTTTGGGGGTCGTTTATTTTTACGCCATCTAATAATATCAAAGTTTGATCATAATGCCCTCCTCTAATGCTAATATCTGCTTGAACACCCATAGCCGAACGAGACCTAACATCAACATTAAGAGCATATTGCAAAATTCCATCAATAGTTTTCACTGGAGATTGTTCAATCATCTTTTTATCAATGATTGTAACATTCCTTCCGGAGGATTTAATATCAGATCCAATTATATTAGCCGAAACTACTATACCGTTTAACGAAATCGAAGTGGAATCTTGTGCCTGTAGTGATATAACGCTTAAAAAGAAAAAAAATATAATTCTCAAATACATAATTTGTAATTTCAAATGAAAAAAGAATGAAAGTCCTTTTAAAAATAAAAGATAAGATATCTAAAGGTTTTATATAAAAATCTCTTCCTCAGAGGGAACCTTATTTAAAGCTTGGAAGTCGATTTTTCCTTCTGAAGTTTTAGGAATATCTTCCACAATAATAATTCTATTTGGAAGCTTATTTTTGGGTAATAAATCTAACAAAAATTGATTTAATTCTTTTTTAGAAATTTTGTTGTTCTGTGTGGGTTTAACAAAGAGAAGGATATTTGACCTAATTCCAGTAGTTTTCTTTTCTATTGTAACGGATTCCGTTACAAAAGGATGGGTCGTAGCAGCATTTTCAATTTCTTCGGCAAAAATGTTTAAACCTCTTCTATTAAACATTCTTCCTTGTCTTCCCAGTAAAATTAGATTCAGATTTTCGTCAAAAAAACCAATATCATTTACTGTTGCACAATTTCTATAGGATGGAGAAACATACGAGCTATCTACCCAAATTTCGCCTTCTTTCAATATAATCTTTACTCCAGGAAAAGCTTTGCCGACGGAAGTTGGAAAATTTAATATATCTTCATTTTGTTGATAAGAAATATGACCTAATTCTGCAGCACCATAATATTCGGTTAAGGTTGAATTAGGAAAAATTTCAAATAGTTTTTTAGCAGTTTTTATATCCAGTTTTTCCCCGGCACTTACCAAAGATTTAATTCTGTTTGAATGGATGGTTTTATTATTTAATAATCTATAATGAGAAGGGACTAAAAATACAGAAGTAACTTCAAATTTCTCAAACTGCTCTTGCCATTTTTTTGCTTCCGAAAGACTTCCCAAGACTAATGTAGCACCCAACCATAGTCCGTGCAACACAGCGTTTAAATTAGCGGAATAACCCAGGGCATTTAATACAAAAATCCGGTCATTCTCAGAAATGCCAAATATTTTAGACTGATGAGGAAAAGCTGAAAACCAAGACTGATAATCTTTCCAAATAATCTTTGATTCTCCAGATGTGCCGGATGTCAATACCCCTAAAAATAAATCTGTTGACTTAAATTCTTTGGTTTTAAATATAGGATTATTTTCAAGCAATTTCTTGTTTGATTCATCATCTACTATTTCAAGATCAAATTGATTACCAAATGCAATCTTTTGCAAACTACTTAACTTTTTACCACCAAATACGGCCTTTTTCCCAATGTAAATTATGGCTAAAAAATTAATTAAATTTTCTACATCATTAGAATTAGAAAGTAAAAAGTCTTTCTTTTGGTTAACAAAATAGCATGCCCTTTTTTTAATTTTTGATAATAGTTCTCCATAAGAAATAGAAACCTCCTCCACAATAATTGCAGTTTTGTTGGGGTCAATATTTTTTATTTTCTCAATTAACATTTTCAATTTCAATGAGCATAGCTGTGGCTAAACCGCCTGCAGCAGGAATGGCCACTAGGCCTTTTTTCTTTTTGTTAAATTTTAAACTGGCAATCAAATGTATCAAATTAATTGTACCTGAAGCTCCAAAAGGATGTCCATAAGCTAAATTCCCACCTAAAACATTAATTTTATCGTGCTCTACATTAAACTCTTTTGCAAAAG
>JANNWE010000315.1:0-6061 GCA_031414675.1 Cytophagaceae bacterium | reverse complement strand
AAATCCGTTTATAATGGAGCCTCTCAAAATTAAATTAGGAATAAATTGTTTGTTGAAAGATGGATAAATCTGTAATTTTCAATGTTTTACAGATAGGGTATTGGATCTTTAAGAGTTTTTTTTATCCTTTTTTTCATCTTTTTGTTTATTTTAAAAAATTCTGTTCTAGGTTTTGATGTACTTTAAATGCTAGGATTAAAGCATATTTTTTTAAATTTGTAATTTATTATACTTTACCAATTGTTTATATGAGTCAAACCTCCGCTCCAGTTACCACTTTACAAGATATTATTAGTCATGCCAAAGAATATGGTTTTGTATTTCCTTCTTCTGAGATCTACGATGGATTACAAGCTGTGTATGATTATGGTCAAAATGGAGTTGAGTTAAAAAATAATTTAAAGCAAGTATGGTGGAAAGCCATGACACAGCTGAATGACAATATTGTGGGCATTGATGCCGCAATTTTTATGCATCCACTTACTTGGAAAGCTTCTGGTCATGTAGACGGATTTAATGATCCGATGATTGATAATAAAGATTCTAAAAAGAGGTATAGAGCGGATCAGCTATTAGAAGGAAAAGCAGAAGAATATGAAGCTGCAGGCGAATCTCAGAAAGCCACCAATTTGTTGGCAAAAATGGGTGCTTTGCTCTCAGCAGAAAAGTTGGAGGAGGTGAGAGAGCTCATCATTGAAGAAAAAATTGTTTGTCCTATTTCTAAAACGTTAAATTGGACGGAGGTTCGACAGTTTAATTTGATGTTTTCTACACAAGTTGGATCAGTGGCAGAAGATTCCAGCAATATTTATTTAAGACCAGAAACAGCCCAAGGAATATTTGTTAATTTCTTAAATGTTCAAAAATCTGGTCGAATGAAAGTGCCTTTTGGAATAGCTCAAATTGGTAAAGCATTTAGAAATGAGATAGTTGCACGTCAGTTTATCTTTAGAATGCGGGAGTTTGAACAAATGGAAATGCAATTTTTTATAAAACCAGGAACCGAAATGGAATGGTATAAAACTTGGAAAGAAACACGTTTGAAATTTCATAAAGCCATAGGTTTACCTGCTGAAAAATTAAAGTTTCATGATCACGATAAATTGGCTCATTATGCCAATGCTGCGGTAGATATTGAGTTTCAGTTTCCGTTTGGCTTCAGAGAAATAGAAGGAATTCACTCACGTACTGATTTTGATTTAAAAAATCATCAAGAATTATCGAAAAAGAAATTGCAATACTTTGATCCCGAGTTGGGCGAAGATGGCAAGGCTATTGGGAACTATATACCGTTTGTTGTAGAAACTTCTGTTGGAGCAGATAGATTATTTCTTGCTGTATTTTGTAATGCATTTACTCAAGAGACGGGAGAAAAAGAGAGAACATATTTGAAGCTTCACCCTGCATTATCTCCTATTAAAGCAGCTGTTTTGCCTTTAGTAAAAAAAGATGGTCTTGCCGAAAAAGCACAAGAAATTGCTAATTCACTTAAATCAAGTTTTAGAACTGTTTATGATGATGGTGGAGCCATAGGGAAAAGATATACCAGACAAGATTTGATTGGAACCCCTTTTTGTATTGCTGTTGATTATGAAACTATGGAAAATGATACAGTAACTATCAGACATAGAGATAGCATGGAACAAGAACGTGTTTCTATTTCTGAATTAAAAGAAAAAATTGGTTACCAAGTAGCCATGGAAAGGATCTTGGAAGTAATATAATAATTTGTTGAAAATTTTAAAATTTCACGAGAATCAATTTTTATTCTCATTATTAAAAAGTTTTTTATAAATATTAAACTTTTTTAGGCTTATTAAGTTTTAAAAGAAAACCATCATATTCAACTTAATTTTTTTTATGAATCGATTTATTATATACTGCAGTTTGTTCTTTTTTCCAATAGTATCTTTTTCACAGGTAGATTCAACCAAGAAGAATCTCGAGGAAATTAATTTTGATGATTTTGGTAATGCGGATGAAAATAAAGTTAAAGTTTATTGTACCCAAAAAGTAAATTATTTATCTCCATCAAGATTTGTTTCTGTTGGTTATGAATCGGTATTGCCTTTCCATTTAACTTCTATTGGGTCACATAAGTTAAGAGAAAACAGTAAACAGGTAGATTCGCATGTGGATAGATTTGCGGGTCTTAGAGTAGGATTAAACGCTCCGGTTATCTCTAGGTCTAACATCATTGCTAGTTTGGGCTTATCATTTTGGAATACTAGTCTTGATTTTAAAAATCCAGAGAGGTCAACTTTATTTGCTAGTCTTTCATCTTTAAATAGTACGGGAATCAATACTACAATTTTTAAACCATTTAATATTAAGAATTTTTTGATTATTCAAGCTAGTGCTGATGTAAATGGTAATTATAAAAATTTAAGTGAAGTAAATAGTAAAAGTTTAACCTACAGTGCAACAGCCATTTATGGATGGAAAAAAGATGATAATTTTATGTGGGGACTTGGCATAAGTCGTACCTATAGGGCTGGGGAAGTAATCCATGTACCTGCCATTTTGTATAACAGAACTTTTAGTAAAAAGTGGGGAGTTGAAGCTGTATTGCCCGCAAAAGCTAATTTGAGAAGGAATTTTAATCCAAATTCATTTTTAATGTTAGGATATGAAATTGAAGGAAATACGTATTATTTAGGACAAGTAAATAACATAGATACCTATTTAAGAAGGGGAGAAATGAAGCCAAGAATTACCTTCGAAAAAAAATTAAAAGGCTTTATTTGGATGTCGGCTCAGGCTGGTTGGAGATATAATTGGCGTTTTGATGGCTTTGCAAATCAAAATCCTGTGAAAGATGAAAAACCGATTTTCACTAATTCTTTGGGAAATCCATTATATTTTAATTTAAGTTTAAATTTTGTGAGTCCATAAAAAAAGGCAGAATTTCAATTCTGCCTTTTTTTATAAATAAGACTATTTCTTAGCTTTTCTTTATTTGTCTTTTCCAAACATCAGTTCTTCCAAAAAGAGAAACTCCAATAAATCCTCTAACTTCAAGTGTATTTTCTTCAATGAGTTTCATTTCACAAGAGTAATCGTTGCCGTTTTTTGGGTCATAAACTCTTCCTTCTTCCCATCTGTTTTCTCCTTTGAAAACGAAATCTCTGAGATTTTCTAAGCCTTTCAAAGTACGAGATTGAAGTTTTTCATCCGGATTGTTGATGTCAGTTCTTGGTTTTCCAGCTGCATCATTAGGAACTTTGAGCCATACCAGCTTCCCAAAATACTTTTCTCCTTTTTTGTAGATTTGTACCATCCCTGTTCCTTCCCCATTTTTCCAAACACCAATTATGGCATCAGAATTTTGAGCAAATAGAGAAGAAATGGTAAGATTGAATAGAATTGTTAAAACAATAGATTTGAAATATTTCTGCATAAATTTAATTTGGTTTTTTTTTGTTAACGAGGATTTTTAATATTTTGTTTTTTTTACAGATATTTTTTTTTCAATTTAAAATTAATTTTAATTTTATTTATTTCTGATCAGTTCTATTTAGCAATTGATCCACTGAATCTAAATCTTGATGAAGCTAATTTATTATCAAAACCACATCCAATATTTTTGTTGGGAGTTTGAGTAAGATTTAAATTAGTAAAAACATTATTATTTTTATCAAAACCGCCAATTCTCGATATATTATAACAATTATTAGCGGTGACTTTCGCATTCTTAAATCCTTCGAAAGCTTCTAAATGAGAAGAAGATAAAATAGATTTCTTAACAAAATTGCAATTATTTAAAGACAATTGACCGGCATCACTTTTAATTATAGCATCGACATAACATTCGTCAGACAAAAAATTGGAATCGATAATATTTGTTTTTTGTGTTCCAACGGTAAAGTAACAAAAATAAGTAATGTTTTTAAAAGTTAGATTAGAGAAAGTGGTTTCATAAATAGATTTGAAAGATGAAATGCCAAACAAATTGGTATCAAATAATACATGGTGAATAATTGGTGCTTTTTTGGGATTGTTAAAACTTACATAATCATAAAAACTAATTGCATGAATTGCATTTTTTATTACAACATAAGAAATTTCACAATCCCCATTAATTTCCAATCCTGTCCAATCTCCTTTTCCAGAGGGGTCTTCCGATTTTAATTCAATTATATTATTTGCATCACCACTGATTTGGAGGAATCCATTAGCAATAATTTTTATTGAGCTGGCCTCAGGATTTTTCTTAATCGTAATTTTGGTGCCAGGAGTTATGGTCAATGTTTTTCCCGGAGGAATGGTTACACTTCCAAGTAGATTGATGTTTCTTCCCCATTTTTCATTTTTAGTGAGAAAGTGTTGTGTGATTTGCCCTGAAATTATGTCGTCATAAAATCCTGAAATTGCAATTTTTATAGGGGCTTGAAATTGGTTATTTACTAAAGGATAAATTGTTATTATTCCTTCAAATTTTCCGCCATCTAGGTTTGTTGGATCTATACTAAAATTCAAATCTATATTATCTTGAATTATACCTTTAGTTTTATCTATTACAATCCAAGGCTTATCAGAAATGGCTTCAAAGCTTAAATTTTCAAAACCTATTTTTTTTAGGGAAACACTTGCGGTAGATAAGGTGTTTAATATACCAAGTGCTAAAATAGAATTTGAAGGAGAGAGAGCGGTGGAAATAAAGGTACCTTTTATTTCTATTGAAATTGATGCTGATGGTTCGCTGTTGATAATTGGGGTGATTGTAAGAGTGGCGAAATTTTCTCCATTAATTAGATCGTTTGAATTTATGTCGGCAGATAATATAAGGCTATCTTTTATGGAATTCAAGTTTCCTGAATTTTTGGAAAGGACTAACCATTTTTTATTACTTGCAATCGAGTAAGAAATCGTACCAATTCCGTTCTGAAATAATTTAAGAGAAGAAATAGATTTTGAGGTTATGTTTCCAAGATTATTATTTAATGCTGAAATAGTTAGGGTAGGAGGAGGAATTAGTTTTGGTTTGCAACTGAACAAAAATGAGAATAATAGCGTAGAAAGTAGTATTGCAAAAATGGCTCTCACTTATAGTTTTGGTTTTAAAAAACAAAAATAGGTTTTTTTTGCTAAAAAATTATTTTAGTAATAATTTGAGATTTAAAAGTGAATCTAAATTGTAATTACATTTGTATAAAAAAGGATTGGTTAAAGAATTCAAATTAGAAAAGAAATAGTGAAGAAATGAATTGGTCTTTAATATTTTTCAATAAATAAGTAATAAACAATAAAATGAAATATTTAATCGTATTGTTTTTGTTTTTTCTTAGTTGTAAAAAGCAGGATTTCGGTTACTTTTTAAATGTGGGTGATTATGGGGGAATAGGGTCTAATTTTCATACTTCTATGAAAGTTTCGGATCAAAAAACTAGTTTTGAATTCGCCTGTGCAAAAGCACAAATAGAAGAAAATCTTTTGCTTGTTACCCATAACAAATTTAAAAAAGCAGGAGCTTTCCAATTTCAACATGGAACTGTTATGGAGAACTCTGATTCTAAAAATATCATAATACCGGCATCGTTTATTTTTGAAATCAAAGGTAAAAATGTAAAAGTGCTTATTTTGAATTTGAAAGATTCCTCTGAAATAGGTACATTCGAATTTGAATTTGGAGCTGATGCTAAAGTGTTTAAATGTGCTTAAGTATGTGATTTTTATAAAATATTGGTTCATTTATTACATTCTACTTCGTTTAAATTTCTTTTATTACTACTTTTAAAACTTTAATATTTATTTAATGCATAAGATTATTTTATTTATTGCAATTTTTAGCTTCCATTTTTGTGTGGCTCAAAAAACCTATTCAATAGAGGATTCTCTGAGAGGTTCAGTGACGAAAGAAAGAGCTTGGTGGGATTTAATTCATTATAATTTAAAAGTAAACGTCGATATTAAACAAAAATTTATTGCAGGAGAGAATATAGTTCGATATAAAGTGCTTAATTCCAATCAAGTGTTACAACTTGATTTGCAAACACCCATGAAAATAAAAAGAGTATTACAAGATGGGTTAGTTTTGAATTTTGACAAAAAAGGCAAAAAT
>JANNWE010000314.1:0-4372 GCA_031414675.1 Cytophagaceae bacterium | reverse complement strand
GGCTTTGTATCGAAATCCTGAGATTTTAATTCTAGATGAGGCCACTTCTGCATTAGATACCATTTCAGAACAATATGTGCAAAATACCATTAAACTTTTGCGAAAAAATGGCAAAACCATAATCATAATAGCACATAGGCTAAGCACTGTTAGATTTGCTGACCAAATTCTAGTATTAGAAAGCGGAAAACTCTTACAATCAGGCAATCATAAACAGCTATTCGAACAAAAAGGCAAATATTTTGAGCTTTGGGTAAAGCAGTTTGAAGGGGTTTTGGAAGATATATGACCGATTGCATAAATTATGCATGATACGCATAATTTACCCAAGAAAAAATTTGGCTATTCTATTTTAAAAACTCAATTTTGAAACAACAAACACAAGTGTGGCCACCAACTGAGATTGGAGTATATTTATTAAACTTTTAAACTTTTTATTTATGAAAAATGAAATAGTATTGGACGGGTATGGGGTTGTGGAGATACCCTATATAGAAAAACTCGACAGCAATGGAGGTGGTTGGTTCCCTGGATTTTTAATCGGACAAATTTATAGTGAAGCTAATTCAGCTTGGAAAGATATTATGCAAGGTTATGAATACTGTTCTTGTAAATTAAACAATCCTCCACAATAAAAAATTAATATCAAAAAAATCATGAATGCAATAGATAAATGTCAATTAGTAGAAATTGAAAATCAAGAATTAATTACTATTTCTGGTGGAGCACCACCTCCAGGTGGTGATAAGTATAATCTAGGAAATGTTTTTGGATGTGGAATTGCACAGGTGGAACATTGGATTACTGACGGATGGGATTCGTTTATGAGTAATTTCATGAACAAGCCAGGCTCAGTTTAATATAAAAATTACCAAGCCAGAGAGAAATTATTGTTTTTCTCTGGTTTTTATTGCTTATGAAATTTTTTATTAATTTTAATATTTTTAAAACTGTAATCTATTATACATCTATTTTATCAATAATTTGCATTTTGCATTATCTCTTAACTTATAATTACTATCCTTCAAATAAAATAAATATTAATAATAGAGGATTTCTGTGGTTAATTATATTATTTGGGGCTCCAATATTCGAGGAATTAGTTTTTCGGTATCCACTCAAGTATCCCAAATATTATTTTTTTATTTTATTCGTAATTATATACTTTTTTGTCTCGAGCACTTATCGAAGTAATATCTTTTTCTTTGGAATTTTGCTCATTTGTGCGATATTTTTTTTGCTAGTAAATGTCAAAACACCTAAAATAATTGAAGCTTTTTTTAAAAAACATTTTGTTGTTTTTTTTGTTATTTTTAACATTATCTTTTCAATGCTGCATTTATATAATTTTGAATTAGAAGGCACAAAAAAAGCATTCTATATAATACTCATTTTACCACAATTTTTAAGTGGCTTACTTTTTGGTTATTTCAGGATGAAATTTGGATTTTTTTGGGGCGTATTTTCGCATTTTTATTATAACTCGATTATTTTAGGGTTAAATGTTTTGATTTAACCCCCGCTTCCGCACGGTTGCATCGTGTGGTTAGTAGAAAGGCCAAATTAGAATTTAGTAATTTAAGCCAGAATTAATTTCAAACCTATATTTAGAAAAGATGAGCAGTAATATTCATAACCATGCAGTAGAAGAGTGGATAGTATTTGAGCCTCAAGACTATACATATAGTAGTGCTGTTGATTACTTTGGTAGTAGAGGAATGTTAGACAATATTTGTGTATTCTGAAGTTTAAATGATACATACTATTGAGCTAAAAAGTAGCATAGGAGTAGCCACACGATGCAATCGTGCGGCAGCGGAGACCATGTTCCAGCTAAACGCCGCCCGAATATAAAGCTAATTTTCTCGCAGTGGCCGGAATGGCTGACACTCTCCCTTTTCTGAAATTTATTCTGGTAAAGAAGTCTCTGAGGGGTGTAGATTCATTAAGATTTCCAATAGCATTGGCTGCATTTCGAAGAGCTATTTTCAACCTTATGCTTTCTTTTTACATTTTTCTAGAGATTATTTTACCGCCTGTTTTTTTATTATCTGGCGACAGCCTCAGAAAGGACGTAAATTGTTTGGCATTTTTTAATTCCTTCCAGTCCAACTTCACTTATAAGAGTCAGAAGGGTTGAAAAACTAAAGCCCTCTGTGGCCAATAAATCAATCCCTTCGAAATATTGGTATCCTATAAGATTCAGGTCAAGATTTTTAGGTGTATTTTTATTGGTTCTTTTATGTGACTTTTTTTCAATAAAATGCTGTCTTTTGTCATCTGAACTATTGATAACATGGCTAAGGATTATTTCGATTTCTATATCACATTTTGAAATTTTTGATTGGGCTGAAAATTCTGGCTACGAATTTCCATGGATAAATCTGTTTAGTCGACTAAAAATAGTTATATTATAATTGAATTATTTGCACAAAAAAAAGAACTTTCAAAAAAACTATTTACATAGGAGTTTTTACCTAGAATCTTTAGTTAAAATTTTATAAATTGTATTTTAATGAGTTGAATGACTATCAACTTTGATATTAAAATACTTTTATTAAATAAATAATTTAAGTTTTGACTTTTCATAATTAATATTTGACGTATAAAACAGACTTCTTTCAATTTTATTAACCCTTAAAACCTAATACAATGTGTACAAATCATGGAGTAACCTATGTAAGCCCAGGTGTGGTGGAAGTAAGAGAAATAGAATATCCAAAACTTGCTATTGGCGACAGAAAATGTGAGCATGGAGTGATTTTAAAAATTGTCTCGACAAATATTTGCGGTAGCGACCAGCACATGGTTCGTGGTAGAACAACTGCACCAGCGGGCTTAGTATTAGGGCACGAAATTACTGGTTTTGTTATTGAGTGTGGTAAAGACGTTGAGTTTATAAATGAAGGTGACTTAGTATCAGTTCCTTTTAATATTGCTTGTGGTCGATGCAGGAATTGTAAAGCTGGCCAAACTGGCATTTGCTTAAATGTAAATCCCGCTCGCCCAGGGGCCGCTTATGGCTATGTGGATATGGGTGGTTGGGTTGGAGGGCAGGCAGAGTATGTGATGATACCCTATGCCGATTTTAATTTGTTGAAATTCCCAGATAGTGATAAAGCTATGGAAAAAATCAAAGACCTTACTTTATTGTCTGATATTTTTCCCACTGGCTTTCATGGTGCAGTTAGTGCTGGTGTAGGGCCTGGCAGTATTGTATATGTTGCAGGTGCAGGCCCAGTAGGCCTTGCTTGTGCAGCATCGTGCCATTTACTCGGTGCTGCCATGGTTATAGTTGGCGATTTGATTGACGAACGCTTGGCACAAGCCAAAAGTTTTGGTTGTGAAATTATAGACCTGAAAAAAGACGCAACACTTGCCGAGCAAATTGAGCAAATAGTTGGCGTGCCTGAAGTTGATTGTGCTGTAGATTGCGTTGGCTTCGAGGCCAGAGGGCATGGAAATGATAGTGATACGGAACATCCTGCCACTGTTTTAAATGCTATTATGGAGGTCACTCGTGCGGGTGGTCAACTAGGCATTCCTGGTTTATATGTAACTGGCGATCCTGGTGCAAAAGATGATGCTGCAAAAATTGGTAGTCTTAAAATCCGGATTGGATTGGGTTGGGCAAAATCGCACTCCATTCATACAGGTCAATGCCCAGTAATGAAATATCATAGGCAGTTAATGAATGCAATTATGTACGATAAAATTAAAATTGCTGATGCCGTAAATGTTGAAGTAATTTCACTTGAGCAATCGGTACAAGGGTATAAGGATTTTGATAAAGGAGCTGCAAAAAAATATGTGATTGATCCTCATGGTATGATTAAATAACTATTTTGTTTAGAAATGCTTAAACTTAAAGCTGGCAGAGATTTTTATTCTCTGCTTTAGTTAAACCCAGATTACGCATTAGAATTTTATTACAACAAAAATTGACTTTAGCGGAATGCCGCACCATCAACTTCAGTACTCAATTTTCTATCCTCAAAGTAGCTAAGACTACTTTTGTGGTACAAAATCTCCGTACTTCATTTTTATTTTGCCAATTTCTGTTTCACTACAAAGTCCAATGAGTAATCTGGGTTAAAAGGTATTTATAATCCCCGCTACCGCACGATTGCATCGTGTGGTAAGTAAAAGGCCAAATTAGAATTTAGTAATTTAAGCCAGAATTAATTTTAAATTTAATATTTAGAAAAGATGAGCAGTAATATTGATAACCATCCAGTTGAAAAAGGGATAGTATTTGAGCCTCAAGATTATACATATAGTAGTTTTGTTGATTACTTTGGTGCTATAGGTAGGTTAGACAACATTTGAATATTTTGAAGTTTAAATGATACATACTATTGAGCTAAAAAGT
>JANNWE010000313.1:0-4770 GCA_031414675.1 Cytophagaceae bacterium | reverse complement strand
GCTAATTTTAAATCATGTAAAGTAAAAGTAAACACAGACGTAAGCAAAGTAATTTAAACAGTAATATGAAGTCAAATTCAAAGGTTTTTAATCTTTTTCTCCTATTTGCAACTCTTTGTGTTTCTTGCATGCAATTTAATTCTAAAAAACACCCCAAAGATATTGACTTCTCCAAAGTGCCATTTAAGAAACTTTCTGAATATGGCCTTTTTAAAGGTGAAATAGCCGACTTGATTGAAAACGACGAGGTTTTGCCTTATGAGCCTATTTCCACTTTATTTACAGATTATGCATTTAAAAAGCGTATGGTTTGGATGCCCAAAGGAAGTTCTGCAAATTTTGATTATAACAAACCAGATCAAGCTTTGGATTTGCCCGAGCATTCAATTTTAGTTAAAAATTTTTATTATCCTGCCGATTTTAAAAAACCTGAAGCCGAGAAACAATTGGTTGAAACTCGTCTTTTAATTAAAGCTAAAGGCAAGTGGGAAGCATACTCTTATAAATGGAATGAGGACCAAACAGAGGCAGATTATAAAATTACTGGTGGGATAATTGATGTAGCTTGGAAAAACGAAAAAGGCGAGAAAAAAGCAATAAAATATGCCATGCCTAATAAAAGCCAATGTAAAAGTTGCCATACCAACAATGGGAAAATGATGCCAATTGGCCCTAAATTGAAACAATTAAATCATGCTATAGTCTATAATGAAGGGAAAGAAAATCAATTGGATAAATGGGCTAGAATTGGATATTTAAAAAGCCTTCCTGAAAAAAATAAAATACAAAATTTAGTATCTTTAAATGATGCTTCTGCCAGTTTAGATTTAAAAGCTAGATCTTATTTAGATGTCAATTGTGGCCATTGCCATAGTGCATCTGGGCCTGCGGCTACTTCTGGATTGAAATTAAACATAGAAGAAAATGATCCCTATCATTGGGGGGTTGGAAAGTCTCCAGTGGCTGCAGGAATGGGTGCCGGAACATTTAAATATGATATTTTAGCTGGAAAAAGTAAAGAGTCAATTATTACTTATCGAATGAATTCCACTCATCCGGGTGTAATGATGCCAGAATTGGGGAGGGTTAGCATACATAAAGAAGGAGTTGATTTAATTATGAAATGGATTGATGATTTGAAATAGCTCCGAGTATTTTAAAGCAACTACTTCTAAAATCCTATTTTCCCGTGAATAATTACTTGCTTTTTAAATTAGAATATGATGTTTACATTTAGTTTATCTATCTAATATGTATTTTTTTGCTAATTTAAAGCAACAATATTAAGTGCATTTTCGTATTTAATACCGATAGCAATCAATTAAAAGTTTTACTTAATGACAAGATTCGAGTTTCTTAAGAAAGCAGGTTTTACAGGAGGAGCCCTAATGGCGGTTTTAGCATCCTGCGTTAAAGAAGAAGATACCTACATAGAAGCCTTAGTCCAAAGTCCAAATACACCGGCAACAAACACTGGAACAACACCGGTAACTAATACAGGAACTCCCCCTGTTACCAATACTGGAACCACTATATCAAGTGCGGATTCTAAATATCTAATCTCAACAGCAGACCTTACTAAGATTACTACTTTTAAATTAAAACTGGATTTGTCAAATGCTGCATATTCAAAAATAAAAATAAGAGAGAATTATATCGTTAACTCAAATATAGTTGTGGCATTGTCAAAAACAGGACAGTATTTGGCCGCAACAGTTACTTGCTCTCATGAACCCAAAAAACAAATGATTTATTCTTCTGGCGAATGGTATTGTACGGCACATGGGGCTAGGTTTGCAGAATCAGGCACTGGTTTGAATTCAAACGGAAAAAAAGGGTTAACGGTCTACAAAGTTGCCTCTGATGGAAATACAATAATAGTTTATTAAATATATATATCACGTGAAGTTTTTAATAATCAGTCTTGTTTCATTTATTTTTTTTGTTGAGCCAAAATGGGGAAACGACTTTGATAAAGCCAAAGTAGAATCTTTAGAAAATAAAAAATTAATTTTGCTTTATTTTTCAGGTTCAGATTGGTGTGGTCCATGCATAAAATTGAAAAAAGACGTTTTGGAAACGGATGAATTTATAGATTTTGCCACAAATAAATTGGTGCTTCTTAGAGCAGATTTCCCGCGAATGAAGAAAAATCAATTAGATAAAGTGCAAACACAAAAAAATGAAAAATTGGCAGAAAAATATAATAACAAAGGTAAATTTCCGCTAACAGTTTTGTTAGATCCATCTGGAAAGGTATTAAAAGAATGGGATGGGTATCCAAAAGACCTAAATTCCAATGGTTTAAAACTACAAATACAAGCTTTTCTATAAATGCTGCAATCTTTTTCTAGAACGCTAAAATTAATGGGTAATCGTTTCGTAATCACTGTTGTACATGGTGATTCTCAGACTTCAAATAAACTCATTGATTTGGCAATAGAAGAGATACAAAGGATAGAAAAATTGTTAACCACCTATTCAGAAAATAGTCAAACGTATCAAATTAATGTTAATGCAGCAATAAGGCCTGTTAAAGTAGACCAAGAAGTCTTTGATTTAATTGCTCGATCAATAAAGATTTCAGAGTTAACAGATGGCGCTTTTGATATTTCATATGGTTCAATGGATAGCCGTTTTTGGAATTTCGATCAAACCCTAAAAAAACTGCCAGATCCAGAAGAGGCAAAAAAAACTGTTGCTTTAATTAATTATAAAAACATACTTTTGGATGCTAAAAATAGAACCGTTTTTTTGAAAGAAAAAGGAATGCGAATAGGTTTTGGTGGTATTGGTAAAGGATTCGCCGCAGATTCTGCCAAAAAAATATTGCAAGAAAAAGGTATTAAAAGTGGGATTATTAATGCAAGTGGTGATTTAATTACCTGGGGAACTCAGCCTAGTGGCAAACCTTGGACTATTGCTCTAGCAAATCCAGATTTTGTGAATGAAGAGTTTTCCCATTTAGAAGTGAGTAATATGGCAGTAGCTACTTCAGGAAACTATGAAAAATTTGTAATGATAGACGGAAAAAAATATTCTCATACCATTAATCCCAAAACAGGCTATCCTGTTACTGGCATAAAAAGTGTGAGTATAATTTGTCCAATAGCTGAATTAGCAGATGCTATGGCAACTCCGGTTACAGTACTTGGCGTTAGCCATGGTTTAAGTTTAATAAACCAAATGAAAGGGATTGCATGTGTAATAATTGACGACAAAAACCAACTATACACTTCTGATAATATACGTTTAAACTGATATGGCAAAATTATTAATTTTATTATTTATTGGATTTAATACAGCTTCATGCGTTAGCATAAAAGAGTATCAAAAAAACCGAATAAATGATTCTGAAATGGAATTAGCGAATAGAAAAGTAGAAAAGTTTGAAACTAATTTTTACTTGTATCGCGAAGGTGCTGCCGGAGCAAATGGAGGGAAAAGTGGTGGTGGGTGTGGTTGCAATTAATTAATATTTCAGCATTTCAATATGAAAAGAGTTGTTTTAAGTATAGGTATTTATTGTTTTTATTTGGGAAATTTATCGGCCCAAATTAAAAGTACTACGCCAGTACCTACTGTCAACCAAGAGAAAACAGGTTTTAGGTCTTTGAAAATTGATGAAATTAATTTGGTTTCTAGCTATTATTCCCAAGATGGAAATCGGTCTGCGGTAACTGGAGGAGAAGGAACTGAGAAATTGTATGATATTGCCAATTCACTCGATTTAAAAATTAGTTTTACTGATAAAAGAGCTCGTTTACACTCCGTTTCTATAGATGGGGCTTTAGATTATTATTCTTCTGCTTCTTCTGATAAAATAGATCCTCGTTCGGTTTCATCTGCCTCCACAACAGACCTTCACATTTATCCTAGTGTTTCTTACAGCAGAAAAGACGAAGCTAAAAATAGTGCAATAGGTTTTGGATTAGCGTATTCTACTGAATGGGATTATACATCCTATGGCGGCAATGTTAATTATACGAAAAGTTCTAAGGACAACAATACAGAATTAACTTTACGGCTTGGAGCCTTTTTTGATACTTGGATGGCAATTTTGCCCTATGAACTGCGTCCCAAAAATTATCCTTCTGGTGCTGAGGGTGATCAACAAGGAATTGCTTACAAACCACGTAATTCTTACAGCTTTTCTATAGGACTTTCAAGGGTCGTTTCTAAAAGATTGCAATTAATGGTTATGGCTGAACCGTCTTATCAGGAAGGCTTATTAAGCACGCCATTTCATCGGGTATATTTTTCTAACAATACCCTTAAAGTTGAGAAATTGCCAGGTCAAAGATTAAAACTTCCAGTAAGTATAAGAGCTTGTTATTTCTTAGGAGACAAAATTATTTTACGTACTTTTTACAGATATTATTTTGACGATTGGGAAATGAGTGCTCATACTATAAGTGCAGAAGCTACGCTAAAAGTTAATTCTTTTTTATCAGTAACTCCCCATTATAGATTCAATAATCAAACTAAAGTAAAGTATTTTGCACCCTATAAATATCATCTGTTGTCAGACAATTATTATACAAGTGATTATGATATTTCCTCATTTAAAAGTGGTTTTTGGGGAGCTGGATTACGAATGGCTCCACCAGGGGGTATTTTAGGAATGAGATGGTGGAATACTTTAGAAGTACGATATGGACATTACAATCGATCAAATGGTCTAGTTTCGAATATTATTTCTTTGAGTACGAAAATTAAATAATTGGTTTACTGAAAATATGCATTCAGCAATGAATAGCGAATTTATTA
>JANNWE010000312.1:0-4708 GCA_031414675.1 Cytophagaceae bacterium | reverse complement strand
ATCATGTCCACAAAAAATATAAAATCAAAACAGAAATCATATCTATATTTCGAAGCCCAAACAATAGATTCCAGTTTTCTTTATTGCAAAGAAACCTTGCGTGTTACCAACAAAAATTCTATTATTACCGATGGAAGCGGGGAAGAAAACTACACCAGTAACTCCAATTGCAAATGGGAAATAGAAGTGGCCAAAGACAAAAAAATTAAAATAAGTTTTGAAGAAATGGACACGGAAGCCAAAATTGACCAAGTTTATATATTTAGTGATTTTGGAACAGAATCCCCGATATTGGCTATTTATAGTGGCCAAAACCTTCCTCCACAAATCACTACATGGACCAATAAGGCCCTGATTTGGTTTGTTACAAATGGATCAACAAATCTAAAAGGTTGGAAACTTCGATTTGAAGAAGTGGACTAAGCAAAAAAATAACATCAAATACTTAATTAAAATATTTAATATGATGAGTAAAAATAAACCCTTGATTTTCATTTTCTTTTTTTTTAATTCATGCCTATTTGCTCAAACAAACACAGATCTGTTTCTGTTTACCATTTCTAGTTCGGAAGGGAAAATAAAGTTGACAAATCCCGAAAATATCACCAATAGAACGGGTTATGACAATCAGCCATTTTTTCATCCCAAAAAATCAATGCTGTTTTATACCGCCATGGAAAATCAACAAACCGATATTTGGGGGTATGATTTGAAAACTAAATCTAAAAAACAAATCACTGCTACGGAAGATTCAGAATATTCGCCAACGATTATTCCAGGTGAAAATGCCATTTCTTGTATTGTGCAAAGAAAAACAAATGGCGATCAAGATTTAGTAGAAATTGATTTGAAAGACCCTTCCAAAACCGAAATTCTCTTAGAATCAAAAAAAACTGGCAAAGTTGGGTATCAAGCTTGGTTAAATGAATCAAATTTAATTACTTTTATATTAGGCAATCCGCAAACACTTCATTTGCATAACCTTGATGCCCAAACTGATAAAACTATAGTAGCTAACATTTCGCGATCACTTCATTTGATTCCCCAAACCAATGAATTTAGTTTTGTGCAAGAAATTAATAATAAATGGATGATTCGGGCTTTTAACCCAAAAACAAATGAGATAACTGACCTTGCCGAAAGTGATGCTAATTCGGAACACTATAATGCATGGATAGATAGAAATACACTAATTGAAAGTAGAAATACTGAGTTGTTCTCTTTTGATTTAAAAAGTAAAAAATGGTCAAAAGTCGAATTTCCTGAGGGCTTTTCACCTAAAAAAATTAGCCGAATGGCTATCAAAGGAGATTTGATGGTCGTAGTAATGGAAGAATGATTTGGTTCATTCAAATATTTTAATCTCAAATTATTTTCTGATAAATTCAGCTTTTTATTGGACCCTATGGAAACAATATTATTTATTTTAAGTTATTTTGTTTAAAATAATCACAATTCTATCAATGAAAAACAAATATATTATTTTCCCATACTTTGCTATTATTTTCATACTGTTTATTGCATGTCAAGTAGAAGAAAAACCATGTGTAAAAACAGCTTGGTATAAAGACTCCGATGGTGATGGACTGGGAGCAAAAAATGCCTATTTTGAAGCTTGCGAGCAGCCAATTGGTTTTGTGGCAAATAATAATGATGACAATGACATTCCAAACAACGGAACAATAAGTTTGTTTCCTGCCAAGGGATACACTACCCCTCTTACCTATGCAAACTTGAAGCCTGTTTGGTCTGACGAATTTGATGGTACTGCATTGAACGAAAAAGATTGGAATTATGAATTAGGAGATGGATGCCCAGAAAACTGCGGCTGGGGCAATAATGAATTAGAATATTACAAAAAAGAAAACACCAGTGTAAAAGACGGTCATCTAATCATTGAAGCTAGACAAGAATCCGCCGGCGGAAAATCCTATACTTCCTCCAGATTAACCACTAAAAACAAAGTAAATATTAAATACGGTAGAATAGACATCAGAGCAGCACTGCCGAAAGGTAAGGGCATTTGGCCTGCCCTTTGGATGCTTGGAAAAAGTTTTCCTGCTGTAAAATGGCCGAATTGTGGAGAAATTGACATCATGGAAATGATAGGAGGCAGCTCAACCGATAATACCGTTCATGGAACAGTGCACTGGGACCATAATAATAGCCATGCCGAATATGGAGGAAAAACCTCACTTGTAAACGGTATTTTTAATGATGAATTTCACGTTTTTTCAATTGTTTGGGACGAAAAGAAAATTGTTTGGTATTTAGACGATAAACAATATCATATTATCGACACCACTCCAGCAGGTTTAAGTGAATTTCAAGAAGAATTCTTTTTTCTATTTAATGTGGCTGTTGGTGGTAATTGGCCAGGGCCTCCTGACGCTTCTTTAATTCTTCCGCAACGCATGGTAGTAGACTACATTCGTGTGTTTAGATAAATAAATTGTTCCTTCCCTATTAATTCTTTATTTGAATTTTTTAATTTACTAATTATTAAAATAGTCTTATAAGTCTTTGAACGCTATTTAGCAGGCTGAAAACTTGAGCTTTTAAAAAAATATTTTAAGGGAATAATGTAAAAGCAACGAAATTATAATTATATTCGTAATTGCTTATATACTACTTAATTACCTTAAACCTTAAATGAATACATTTTCAAAAATATGTATTCTTCTACCCTTATTTTTCAGCCATGTAAAAACATTGGCTCAGATAAATAATACCGATAATTTAGGCTTTGAAAAAGGCACTTTTGAAGGATGGCAACTTTCCTATGGCGATGTGCGATTAGTAAATAATCAAACTACCTATTTAAATGAAACCAATGGTTCTATTTCAAATAGACACGAAATAGTTTCTAATACCCAAGGTAATGATCCAAAGATTACACAAGAAGCTATTCCTGTTGTCAACGCAGGAAGTAGGTATTCTATGAGAATTGGAAAAACGGAAAGGGGCTCCACTTTTGAAAGAGCCACTACAAGTTTTGTGGTTACATCGGCTCATTCACTTTTTCAATATCATTTTGCCGTATTACTTCAAGAAGACAAAGATAATAGGCACTCTAAAGCCCAAAAACCTGGTTTCTCTTTAAAAATAACAGATGCTACGGGTTCCAATGTTTTGTGTGGTGATTTTGATGTGCAATTAGAGGGAAAGCTATTGGCAGGTTTTAAATCACAAGGTGATATTGATTATAGAAATTGGACTACAGGTTCCATAGACTTAAGGCAACACATTGGTAAAACATTAAAGGTGGAAATTACAGCCCATGGCTGTACACAGCAAGGTCATTTTGGTTATGCCTACTTTGATGCAGAACTACTAAAATCAGAACTACTTATCCCATCGGTGTGCCCAGATCAAAACGGGCTATTAACTATAATAGCACCAGAGGGATTTGAAAACTACGTGTGGAACAATGGAATGGTAGGACAAAAAATTAGTACTCCAGCCGTTTTAGGTCAACAATTTACGGCTACTATCACACCCTTTTCCAGCTTAGATGCAGCATGTAATTTTAAACTCAACATTAAAATTCCATTTAAAAAAATTGAAACTAACCTCACAAAAAGCTTATGTGAAGGGGAAGTATTTAATTTGGTAGGTACCAATTATGGAACTACGGGAAAATATTCAAAAACTATATCGAGGGCTGGTATTTGTGATAGTACCATAAATCTAGATTTGTTTGTTGGCGATGTTCCTGATTATTATGAAAAATTTCAAAAATGTTTAGGTGAAATCATACAAATTGGTACTAAAAAAATCGAGTCAAGTGGATATTATGAAGTTAGAATACCTAGAGCAGATAAATGTGATTCTATGGTACATGCCACAGTTGAGTTTGAAGATTTAAAGATAATGGTTTCTAAAGATCAAAAAATTGTAATTGGCGACTCCCTACAGCTTCAATCTCAAATAGTAAGCGGAATTGAAGGCGTTTCAAAATGGACCTCCTTGAATTCAACGCTATGCAATAATTGTTCTGACCTAATTATTAAACCTTTAAATGACAATACCTACACCTATAAATTATCTAGTTCGAGCGGAATTTGTTCCCGTTCAGCCAGTGTAAATGTAATTGTATTACCTTGCGTTATAAATTTCCCTGATGTATTTACTCCTAATTATGACTTAGAAAATCCAGTATTCTTTGGGTTTGCCAGTTCGTGCATTTCTAAAATGGAATCATTTACTATTTTTAACAGATGGGGAGAAGAAGTCTTTAAAAGGAATGATTTGCCTGTTTCCAATGAAAATTTCGGTTGGGATGGAAAGATAAAGGGCCAAGATGCAAGTCCTGGAGTTTATCAATATCAAGTAAAAGCAGTATTAAAAAATGGAAAAACAGAAAACTATATAGGAAAAGTTTTGATTCTGAAATAAGAATTCTTTAAAAATAAATTCTAAAAAAATATTACTGTCAAACGGCTAAATAAAATCGCATTAGTACAATTACCTAAATATTAAGCCCTTACAGGGCTTTTGATTTGAAGGGGGTATTTTTTGTTACCAATATTAATCCATTCGGATTTTCCCGAACCTGATTATTGATTATCAGTAACTTAATATCTAAAAGTTTTTTTCTTAATTTAATCGTATGAAAGTAGAAAAAAATATTACTTTTCCCTTTTTAATACTTCAGAATAAAACCTATTATAAATTGTGCTATGATGGCAATCCAAAATAATAAAAT